>CAYRJB010000098.1:0-2512 GCA_964424485.1 uncultured Actinomycetes bacterium | reverse complement strand
AAAGCGAGTCATTTACATTGCGCTTGCACTCTCTATCGCTCTCGCTTCTATTTTCTATACCTTTACTCAAACATCTTCATCTCATGCAGCCACCGAGCTCAATATCGTTGCAACCCCAACTGTTCCGCCGATGGTTGTTGTCGATGTGGCTGGCAAAGTTCTCCATCCCGGTGTCTATACATTGCCGAGTGGTTCTCGTGCCATTGATGCAATAAAAGAGGCAGGTAATGCGCTTCCAGGAGTTTCGCTCACTGATATCAATCTTGCCCATATTTTGGTGGATGGAGAGCAAATTATCGTTGGTGCTCCGCCAGTGGCAGTATCGACAAATAAAAGCGGCAACGGAATTTCAAAGAGCAGTTCACAAATAATTAGCGTCAACAGCGCATCGATCAATCAACTTCAAGTCTTGAAGGGGATTGGACCGGTTACAGCAAAGCGGATTGTTGATTACCGAAAGGCCCACGGAGCTTTTTCTACGTTAGAAGAATTTCGAAAGGTCTCCAAACTTGGAACAACTAAATTTGCTGCAATCAAGAAACAGCTACGCCTGTGACCTCCAAGGATGAACTTAGAAAAACATGATCTTGGGCTCCTATCTCTAGGAATCTCTATCTGGATAGGAGCCGGCATTGCCGGGTTATTTCCTCTTGCCCTGATCCTCGTTCCCATTCTCTTCATCTTTCCAAAATTCCGACTCTTTATGATCGCATCTTTAGTCGGTGCATTGATTTCAGGGATACATCAATACGCACTCCACCACAATTCAGTGAAGAATTTAATTGCAAATCACGAGCCTGCAAGAATCGTGGCTGAAGTTGATACAGATCCAAGGATCACCACACCCAAAGTGGTCGGGTCTTACCTTAAAACCAGGTCCACAACTCTCTTAGCGCAGACCATCTCTATTAACAATGAATCCATCAGGGTTCCACTTCGTATGAGTTTTTCGAGGGGGTTCACAGATTCAGTGGGAACGGTTTTTGTAGCAGATGCCAATCTCTTGGAAAGTAGTGAGAAGAAAGTGGCTGCACTTGCCATCGTTCGAGGCGGCTATGAAGTCAAACACGGTGCATCGAAACTTCAGCACAGCACTGATGTCATTCGAAAATCCTTCAAGAGTGTCATCTCTCGCTTTTCAGGTGATGGCGCAGCCCTTATCCCAGGACTTGTTATTGGCGATACTTCTCTTGAATCTGAGCAATTCATCAAAGAGATGCGCAAGGTTGGGCTTACTCACCTGACCGCGGTGAGTGGTTCAAATTTTGCGATTATCTCCGCGTTCTTCCTTTTTCTCATGCGCTTTATCTTTAGAAGACTCGAATTCCGTCTTATTGCAACTGGAATTGCACTTGCGATTTTCATTGTTTTAGTCCGACCATCACCTTCCGTGCTGCGAGCAGCTGTGATGACAGCTGTACTGCTTTTTGCCAAAGGTAGAGGTGAGCGCCACTCAGCTCTACCGGCACTCGGATTGGCAATTGCTCTTTTACTTTGCATCGATCCTTTTCAAGCCATAGATCCAGGTTTTGCTCTCTCTGTGGCTGCGACCGCAGGGATCTTGCTTTTTGCACCACATATTCAGTTGCCAGAAGTTGTGGCCATTCCTTTGGCTGCAACGATTTTTACTCTTCCCGTCATCGTTGCACTATCTGGAGCCTTCTCATTTCTATCTTTGCCTGCCAACCTTTTGGCATCCATTGCGGTGGCGCCAATCACGATAACCGGATTTATTGCTGCACTAATTTCACCGATTGCCCCAGATCTTTCATTCTTCATACTTGCTGGAATATTGCCTTTTGCACACTGGATTGCCTGGATTGCCCACTTCGGTTCGAGTTTTCCTGCTATTCAACTTCCCGGAAGTTATCTGGGTGCAGCTGTTGTTGTAATCGTTTTAATAGTTGTGCTGCGGAAGATGTGGTGGATTGGCTTATGCATTGCAACAATTCTGATTGGCAATCAAATCTACTCATCTCTAACGTGGCCGGGGGATTGGTGGATTGTTCAATGCGATATTGGCCAAGGTGATGGCGAGGCTATCAATCTGCACAACGGGCGTGCGATTGTTGTGGATGTAGGCCCAGACCCGGAAACAATTGATAGATGTTTGAAGAGACTCCATATCAAAGAGATTCCTCTCCTTATTTTGACGCACGGTCATGCTGATCACATCAATGGGTTATCTGGCGCCATTCGAGGTCGTAATGTCGGTGCCATATGGCGAACAGAGAACGCAGGTGATTCGTTTGATTTGGGAGAGATGCACATCGACGTGATCTGGCCTGACAAATCAGAGCAAGAAATAGCGCCTTAT
Source organism: uncultured Actinomycetes bacterium (assembly GCA_964424485.1). Taxonomy (GTDB): domain Bacteria; phylum Actinomycetota; class Actinomycetes; order Nanopelagicales; family Nanopelagicaceae; genus PALSA-747. The sequence continues at coordinate 195 of CAYRJB010000098.1, read as the reverse complement.
GCGAAAAGTGGAACGGAAATTAACAACACAAGTATTGCGGTCATCATCACATATAAAGGGAAGAAATTCTTTAGCGGGGGAGACTTAGAGCCGGAGGCGCAGAACGCTCTGTTGGCGAGAGGAATTACTTCCGTCGATGTCATGAAAGTTTGCCATCACGGTTCGTCTCATCAATCGAATGCGCTCTTCCAGGCG
>CAYRJB010000097.1:0-2623 GCA_964424485.1 uncultured Actinomycetes bacterium | reverse complement strand
ACAACACGTGTTATCGATTTGATTGCACCTATTGGCAAGGGCCAGCGCGGACTTATCGTTTCACCACCAAAGGCTGGTAAGACGATGGTTCTTCAATCTATTGCTAACGCGATTACAACAAATAACCCTGAATGTCATTTGATGGTTGTTCTGGTCGACGAACGTCCTGAAGAAGTGACAGATATGCAGCGTTCAGTAAAAGGTGAAGTCATTGCTTCTACCTTCGATCGCCCTGCAGATGACCACACTTCAGTTGCCGAACTCGCTATCGAGCGCGCAAAGCGTCTTGTTGAACTCGGCCATGACGTTGTAGTTCTTCTCGATTCCATCACTCGTCTTGGTCGCGCTTACAACATCGCAGCCCCTGCCTCTGGTCGTATTCTCTCCGGTGGTGTGGACTCAGCTGCGCTCTATCCACCAAAGAAATTCTTCGGTGCCGCGCGTAATATTGAAAACGGTGGATCGCTCACCATCCTTGCAACTGCGCTCGTTGAAACCGGATCCAAGATGGATGAAGTTATCTTCGAAGAGTTCAAAGGCACCGGCAACATGGAACTTAAACTCGATCGCAAGTTTGCAGATAAGCGCATCTTCCCAGCTGTTGATGTGGATGCATCTGGTACACGTAAGGAAGAAATCCTTATGGGAACAGAAGAGCTCAACATTGTCTGGCGTCTGCGTCGCGTACTTCATGCTCTTGATTCACAACAAGCTCTTGAATTGCTTCTAGAGAAGATGAAGGGCACCAAGTCCAACGTCGAATTCTTGTTGCAGATCCAGAAGACCACCATCAATGAGGCTGATGCTGCCAAGGCTCCAACCAAGGAAGTTTCCGCTTAAAAAACCGAGAATTAGGCGGATTAAAAGTCCGCCTATAAGATTCAACCCTTGCTGGTTCACCAGATTAAATTTAGAAATCTGGACCCAGCCACTGACAAGGAGATATACATGAAGCCAGAGATTCATCCAGAGTACGTGGATACCACTGTTACATGTGGTTGCGGTTCAACATTCACCACACGTTCCACAGCAACAAAGGGTTCCATCTACGTTGAAGTGTGCAACGTTTGCCACCCGTTCTACACAGGCAAGCAGCGCATTCTCGATACCGGTGGTCGCGTTGCTGCATTCGAAGCTCGCATGAAGAAGAGCGAAGAAGCAAAGGCAAAGGCTCCAGCTCCAAAGGCAGATACAGCGCCAAAGAAGCGCAAGCAAGTTCTCAAGTAGTTTTACTAAAAAGAGCTCATAGACCCTTACCGGGTCGTGGGCTCTTTTTATTTTGCTCGATATGTTCTTGAAATAGCCAAGAGAGGAGGATCGCATGTCAGAGAGATTTGGAACTGTGCCAGCGCTTCTTGCTGAGTATGAATCACTTGAAAAGCAACTGGCAGATCCTTCTATCCACGCCGATCAAACAAACGCTCGCAAATTGGGAAAAAGATATGCCGCTCTTGGTCCTGTCATTGCCGGATATCGAGCATATAAATCTGCGCAAGATGATTTTGATGCTGCGAAAGAGTTGGCCGAAGTCGATGACTCCTTCAAGGGCGAACTCCCTGGTCTTGAAGCTGCTCTTAAAGAGAAGGAAGCGGAGCTAGAAGAACTGCTCCTTCCGCGCGATCCCAATGATGATCGCGATGTCATTATGGAAATTAAAGCTGGCGCTGGCGGAGAAGAATCTGCTCTCTTTGCTGGCGATCTCCTTCGCATGTATCAGCGTTACGCTGAAAAACAAGGTTGGAAGACTGAAATCATCGATGCAACCGAATCCGATCTCGGCGGTTATAAAGATATTTCAATGGCGATTAAATCAAAGGGCACACCCGAACCTGGCAAAGCGCCGTTTGCTAAGTTGAAGTTCGAAGGTGGCGTCCACCGCGTGCAGCGAGTTCCTGAAACTGAATCTCAGGGTCGTGTGCACACTTCCGCTGCTGGCGTTTTGATTCTGCCTGAAGCTGAAGAAGTGGATGTGGAGATCAATATGAATGATCTGCGCATCGATGTTTATCGCTCATCGGGCCCAGGTGGTCAATCCGTTAACACCACAGACTCGGCTGTACGTATTACCCACTTGCCGACCGGTGTTGTTGTTTCGTGTCAGAATGAGAAATCACAGCTTCAAAATAAGGAATCTGCGCTTCGCATTCTCCGTGCCCGCTTGCTTGCACACGCGCAAGAGGAGGCAGATAAAGCTGCGATGGCCGAACGTAAATCGCAGGTTCGTACCGTTGATCGTTCTGAACGAATTCGTACCTACAACTTTCCAGAGAATCGCCTCTCCGATCACCGAGTGAATTACAAATCCAATAATTTGGATGCCGTTCTCAATGGTGAAATGGATGATGTCATTCAATCATTGCTTGATGCCGATAAGGCTGAGAAGCTAGCCGCAGAAGCTAAATAACTATTGTGAGAGAACTACTCCGGTGGGGCAAGGAAGAGCTCTCCAAGCACAATATCAATACCGTTGATGCTGAACTCCTCCTTGCTCACGCAGCTCACGTCACTCGTATGGATCTTCATTCCAAAGCGATTCTGAAGACACCTCAATTAGAGGAAGATTTCAAAGCATTTATCCAGGAACGTACAACAGGTCGTCCTACTCAATACATCATTGGTGAAG
>CAYRJB010000096.1:0-2742 GCA_964424485.1 uncultured Actinomycetes bacterium | reverse complement strand
AAGTCTGACAGCTGACCAGGAGCGCTTCTTGAAGTGGCGCTCGGTAGATGGTGAATTACGTGACCCTTACGGCATATTCGGTCATACTCAAACACTTATAGAAGGTCTCTACAACAAGCGTCATGTTTTAGACATGATTCAGCACTTCACAGTTTTTATTCCTGGTCAGAAGACAATCAAGATGCTTCCCGCTTACCACCAGTTCTTCGCGGTGCAGAAGGCATATGCGCGAGCATTGACTGCGAGCACAGAAAATGGAGATGGTCGCGGTGGACTGATGTGGCATACGCAAGGAGCTGGAAAAAGCTTCGAAATGGCCTGCCTTGCAGGAATGCTTGCGACAAGTAAGGCGTTGAAGAATCCAACTATTGTCATTGTGACCGACCGTAAGAATCTTGACCATCAACTCTTCGACACTTTCGTTGCAGCTAAAGCGCTCATGCGCCAGACGCCAGAGCAGGCAGATTCACGTGAAGAGATACGCGAAATGATTAGTACCCGTCCAGTAGGCGGAGTAATTTTCACGACGATTCAGAAGTTTGCACCTGAGGAAAATGAAACCAAGTTCCCAGCATTAACAGAACGCCGAAATGTCTTTGTATTCACCGATGAAGCTCATCGTTCACAGTATGGATTTAGTGCGCGAATCGACAAGGACAGTAAATTTAAAGTGGGATATGCCCAGCATCTACGGGATGCGATGCCAAATGCCACCTTTGTAGCCTTTACTGGAACTCCAGTCGCTGAAGCTGATAGAGATACACGGCTGGTATTCGGTGATGAAATCGATGTTTATGACATGGCCCAGGCGAATGAGGATGGCGCAACCGTTCCTATCTATTACGAGAGCCGCCTAGTTGCACTTGAGCTTCCAGATGATGCCAAGAAAGAACTCGACGAATTGGCAGAAGACCTTGTTGAAGATGAAGAAGAAAGTATGCAGGCCAACCTTAAGAAGCGCTGGGCAGAGCTTGAGCAGATAGTTGGCGCAGAGCCGCGTTTAGAAAAGATTGCTCAGGACATCGTTAGCCACTACGAGAATCGTTGCAAGTCACCAGAGCTTGCAGATGGCAAGGCAATGGTTGTTGGCATGAGTCGCAACATCTGTGTGGACTTGTATAACCAGATAATCAAGATTCGCCCGCAGTGGCATAACGATGACCACCGAAAAGGTGCAATCAAGATTGTCTTTCATTCATCTGCATCAGATAACGAAAAGCTTCGCCCGCATGCATATACAGAGCCACAGAAGCGGGATCTAGAAGGTCGATTTAAAGATTCGAATGATGAGCTAAAAATCGTCATCGTGAGAGATATGTGGCTTACTGGTTATGACTCGCCTCCTTGCCACACGATGTTTGTAGATAAGCCCATGAAGGGTCACAACCTTATGCAGGCGATTGCTCGTGTGAACCGCGTATTTCACGATAAGCCAGGTGGATTGGTAGTGGATTACATAGGAATTGCCACAGAGCTTAAGGATGCACTTGCTACCTACACAAAGGGCAAGAAAGAAGCACCGCCTGTTGAATTTATTGAAGAAGCACTTGGCGTTTTCTTTGAGAAACTGGCGATTGTTCGTGACCTATTGCATGGTTGTTCAATTGAAGGATTCCAGGAAAAACCACATGCGGTGATTCCAAAGATTGCAGACTTCATTATTGGGCTAGAGGACGGCAAGAAGCGCTTTGCAGATGCTTCAGCCGCACTTTCTAAAGCTTACGCACTTGTGAATAGCCAGGCTTCAGCAATGGTTTTACGTGAAGAAGTTGCTCTCTATCAAGCTATTCGAGTAATGCTGACAAAGGGTGAATACACAGGCAGGAAGAAGACAGATGCGGAACGGGAAGCTCTTATTCGTCAGGCACTTTCTCGGGGAATTGTCCCAGAAGGAATCATCGATGTATTTAGCGTGGCAGGTCTGGATAGACCAAATATCGGATTGTTAGATGACGAGTTCCTTCGCGAAATTCGTGCCATGAAGGAGCGCAACCTTGCTGTAGAAGCTCTCAGTCGCTTGCTCAAAGGTGAAATTAAGGCTCGATTCAAATCCAATATTGTGAAGAATTCTATCTATTCAGAACTTCTCGAGGCGGCTTTATCTAAATATCGAAATAGAAGTATTGAAACTGCTCAGTTGATCGAAGAGCTCATTGAATTGGCCAAAAAGCTCAATGAGCAGATCAAAACCGGTAATTCAGATGGACTCACAGAATATGAAGTAGCTTTCTATGATGCACTCGAGGCAAACGAAGCTGCCGTTCGAGAAATGAAGCACGAGGACTTAATTCGACTTGCCCAAGAATTGACTCGTAAAGTTCGAGAAAATATTAAGGTTGATTGGTCTGTGCGAGAATCAACCCAAGCTGCGTTGCGAGTCATGGTCAGAGATTTGCTGGATCGTTATGGGTATCCTCCTGACTTTTCAAATCAAGCAATTGATACAGTTATAAAGCAGGCAGAGTCCCTCACCGAAATTTGGTTACAAGATCAGCTTGGCTAGGTTTACCGTTACTTCCCGAGCTTAGCCATGTGATTCAAGTGAAGCTCTATCGATCATTAAAGTGAAGGCATTTTGACCAGTCAAGTCCATTTGCAAAGCCACTTTCAGAAGGTGTTCCAAATACCTTATGAGTATAAGGTCCCGGAACAAGTTGAAAGTTGGATGAAATGAGCTTCGAAGAGAACAACAACCTTGAAAGCAATGACGAAAATCCAGTAACACCAGCAGCAGAATCAACT
>CAYRJB010000095.1:0-2772 GCA_964424485.1 uncultured Actinomycetes bacterium | reverse complement strand
AATGCAAATACCAATAACAATGTTGTGACGACAACTGTTTCACCTATCATCACAGTTGCGCCTATAGTTCAGCAGACTAATCAGCAAGTTGCCCAGCAAGCTGCGCTTGTTGCGGTAGCCCCAACACCTACAACCATTGTTGTTGCAAGCGCTCCTAAGCCTGTGATCGCCGTTGTATCGACACCTTCGAAAGAAAAACACGAGGAAGGCGTTGAGCATACGGAAGTACGCCGATAGGTTTACCCAACCTTTAGAGCAAACGGGAGATTTGAATTCATGGCTAAAGACAGGGCTGGCAAAGAGAAAGCCGGCTCTGTCATGCCCGATCTCGATTTGACCGTTCATCAAGCAAGTCGTGGAGATCAAAGCGCCTTTGTGAAATTGTGGCAATGGTTTTATCCACGAATACTAAAATTTCTTTACACACTCACTCGTGAGGCAGAAGATCTATGCAGTGAGGTCTGGATCAAAGTAGCTGCGGCAATTAAAGGATATCCAGGTGATGGCGCTGCATTTACTGCTTGGCTCTACACCATCGCTCGCAACCACGCGATTGATCACTTGCGACAGAAAAAAAGAAGAGGCCATCACGACGAGGTTCAAGAAAGCGATTGGGTTGGCGAAGATCAAAGACCCAGCGACGTTACTGATTTGCTTCGTAATTTAAAAAGTGAAGAGGCAGAAATAGTTTCATTGCGAGTTGTCGCAGGTTTTGATGTGACGGCAGTTGCTCAAATAACGGGTAAAACAGAGGCAAATGTGCGAGTTATTGCCCACAGAGCCTTAAATAAATTGCAACAGGAACTCGTTGCTACCGGTTACTACGGAGGCGGTGCACGATGAGTAGAGAGCTCACACTTGAAGAAAGTAATGAACTTTTCGATAACTTCGAGAAATATAACTCTGGTGAATTCGCTGATCTCGCTCGAGCGCTCGGTGAATTATCTGAAATTACTCTTGCAGATTTCGCACCTTCAAGTGATGCGCCAGATATCAACGCAGTCGCTCCAGAAGTTAAAGTTCTCAAACCTCGCACACGTAATTTCACAGTGATTACTCTTGCTGGAGCTTTGGTTGCTACCGCGGCTCTCGGTGCCGCCGCGCTTACAGGATACGCTCCAGCCCCAGTAGTTAATTTTGTAAAAACGACAACAAAAGCAATCGCCGATACGTTTAGCAAAGTTGTTAATTCAGTCATTCTTGAAGAAGGTGATGAAGGCGGTCCGATAACCCCACCATCAGATTTGAAGTTAAGCCAGGAAACTGTTGCTCCAGAAAATATTGTTGCAGAACCAACGCAACAACCGGTCAATGAAGTCGTCAAGGCACAGACAGTTGCACCACACTCGCCAACAAGCCAATCAACACCTGTGACGAAAGCAGATCCAGCACCAGCTACCCCAGCACCGCTTCCACTTCCTGCTGCCCCAGCAAATACATCAAAACCAGTTATCAATTCAGGTGGAGAAGATGATGGAATAAAGAAATCTTCAGAAGCAGAAGCGACAAAGAGTCAGTCCACAGAATCGAAGTCGAATGAGGTGAAGTCGACAGAGACACGTAAAGCAACCACAGAGACACAAGCAGCGGAGGTAAAAAACCCGACACCAACAAGTACACGTCGAACTGAAACCGCAAAAACAACCACTGAAACTAAGAAGAGTTCAACAGAAACCAAAAAAGCTTCCTCTGACGACTAATTGATACCCTTTTGCCATGAGTCACGACCAATACGCGGCAGAGGCAAAGGAGCGTTGGGGCAATACCGACGCATATAAAGAGTCTCAAAGCCGTATGGCTACATACTCTGAAGAAGATATAAAGAGCGCTCAACTGGCGATGCAAAATGCGACCAATCAAATGTTGGCAGCGAAACAAGCAGGTCTTCCTGCAAATAGTCAGGAAGCAATTGCAGGTGCCGAAGCACATCGCTTATCAATTCACGATTGGTGGTATCCATGCAACTACGAGATGCACACCAATCTCGCACTGATGTACATCGCTGATCCTAGATTTACCGAATATTACGAGAGCCAAGAAGTTGGACTCGCACAATATGTGCACGATGCAATAGTGGCGAATGCACAGTCACATGCTGAGTGAAATTCTTACCTTTGCTTTCTTTCTCCTCATCGGATTGGAGATTCGCGAGGGAGTTAATAAACCCAAGGAAGCAATTCTTCCTAGCCTCTGTGCTCTCTTTGGAATGATCTTTCCTGCACTCATTTTTATAGGACTGAAAACTGGTTCGAGTGGTTGGGCAATTCCTATGCCTACCGATGTAGCACTTGCTATTGGAGCCCTCTCTTTGCTTGGCAAACGAGTAAATCCTTCAGTACGTCTCTTTCTTCTCACGCTCGCAGTGGCCGACGACTTTCTCTCCTTGGTCGTCATTGGAATCTTCTTTAGAGAAGATCTCCATCTTGCCAGCGCGACCTACACATTAGGTGCGGCTTCAGTCGGTTTTCTCCTACCGCTGCGCGAAAGATTAATAGCAATTCTCTCCCCCATAGCAACTTACGTCATCATTCCGATTTACATATGGATCAACCTACTCAGCAAGTTAGATCTGTCAGTTGCTGGAGAGAAAATCAGTATCGCAATCATCGTTGCACGTGTTATTGGAAAAGTGGTTGGAATTGGTCTTGCCGCTTGGTTATTTACACGGTTCACTTCATTGAAGCTACCAGCAACTCTAGAATTGGATGAAGTTATTGGAGTTGGATTTCTGGCTGGAATGGGGCTGACTGTTTCTCTTGTGATTGCTGACAT
>CAYRJB010000094.1:0-2799 GCA_964424485.1 uncultured Actinomycetes bacterium | reverse complement strand
CTGAATCATCTGAAGTGGCTAAGAGAGTTTCACTCTTAGCCACCAGACGTGGTTCAAACATCGCAACAATGTCAGATTCACTCACTACTCTTACCTCCGTAGGATTTATGCCAACTCTTAGGAGCTAAGACAGAATGAAACCACTACTCAAATGGGCTGGCGGGAAACGCCATATAGCCGAGGAGTTGTTTTCATATTTTCCAGTGGACTGGAATAAAGGAACTTATATTGAACCTTTCATTGGTGGCGGTGCCATGTTTCTTTTTCTCACTCCAGAAAAAGCGATAATCGCTGATCTAAACATTCGCCTTTTTGGTTTTTACTCACACATCAAAAACTCACATAAAGAAGTTTTTGATGGAATATTTGAGATTGCAAGAGACTTTGATGAGATTGCGTCAGGAGGAAAAAAAGATTTCTATTTAGACCTCCGCACAAAATATAATTCTTCAGAAGTTGATTCTCTTGAATCAGCCATTCTTCTCTATTCGATAAATAAGCTTTGCTTCAATGGCCTCTACCGAGAAAACTCCAAAGGATTCTTCAATGTTCCATTCGGGCAAAAGAAGATTTTCCCTGCATTAGATAGACAAGAGTTTAAATCAGCATCTGAACACTTGGCGAAAGCGTCAATTCACAATTCAGACTTTGAAGGAACCATCTCTCATGCAGTGGAGGGAGACTTTGTTTATCTTGACCCCCCCTATATTCCGGTTGATGCAACTGCAAGCTTTACTTCGTATCATGCTGATGGTTTTGGCCTCCCCGATCAAGAAAGGCTTGCCCAGAAAATGCTTGAGCTGAAAGAAGCCGGCATAAAGGCCATGTGCTCGAATTCAGACACCCCACTGACACGAGAGATCTATAAAAGCTTGAACCAGAAGACCATTCAAGCTCCACGCATGGTTAGTGCAAAAGCTTCTGGAAGAGGCTCCGTTTCCGAATTGGTCATCACCAACTACTGATGAACAAAGTGCGAGAAGGAATCCAGCTTATTCACGCAGATGTACTTAAAGGCTTGAAGAGCATCCCAGATGAGTCCGTAGACTTCGTATTTGCTGACCCACCCTATTTTCTCTCTAATGATGGTTTCACTGTTAAGTCCGGCAAATCAGTTTCAGTCAACAAGGGAGACTGGGATAAGAGTTATGGCTTCGAATCAGAAATGGAATTCCACGAGTCTTGGATCTCTCAATGTTTACGAGTTCTTAAGCCAAACGGGACTATTGCAATCTCAGGCACCTATCACAGCATCTACAAATGTGGATTCATTCTCCAAAAGTTACGCTGTCGAATTATTAATGACATCACTTGGTTTAAACCAAATGGCGCTCCTGCCTTAGCAGGCCGCAACTTTACAGCTAGTCATGAAACTATCCTCTGGGCTTCTAAGGGCAAGAAAGCTAAGCATGTTTTCAATTATTCTGTTTCCAAGAATTGGGATGTTGAAAATGACAAGCTCTATAGCAAGGGAAAGCAAATGCGTTCTGTTTGGTCAATCCCCTCAACACCGAAGCGAGAGAAATTGGAGGGAAACCACCCAACGCAAAAGCCACTTGAACTCTTGCGCAGGTTGATTTCTATGTGCACTATTCAAGGCGCAACCGTATTGGACCCTTTTTGTGGAAGCGGGACAACCGGAGTCGCGTGTGTTCAATTGCAAAGGAACTTTATCGGTATAGATTTGGATGAGTCTTACTTGGAACTTTCCTCCAAAAGAATGAAGGCAACAATTGAAAATAACTCCGAAGATCTCTAAGAGCGGTATCTCTCATTATGAGCAAGCCTTTGAAGATTTCTTTGCAACGCTCCGGCCATCGCTCAAACTATGGGACTACTTCGTAAATTGGGACAAGGTCTACCGGAATACAAAACAGATAGAGATGCAGCTCAATCTCTGGAATTACCTCTTAGGAAAGTCGAATTTTGAGCAAGAATTTCTAGAACTTCTCAAGCAACATCCAGAAATAGTTTCTGCAATCCCCTCACTCATTGTCAGAGATGGAAGTGCTAGTCAGGTCTTTTCAATCGTTAGCGATATATCCGATCTCACGAAGCCTGACCTTGTCTTTGATTTCTCGCGACCTGCATTGACTGAGACCGATAGAAAATTAGCCCTACAGTTCTTCAAGCAAACTGGGCTCATCAAATTATTCACGAAGGAGGGAGTGAAAAATCTTGTTGATTACGTTATTGGAGTCGAGGCTGGTTTGGACTCAAACGGTCGCAAGAATCGCTCTGGGACAAGTATGGAAACTATTGTGGAATCTTACATAGATCCATATTGCAAAACCCATGGTTTGAAATACCTATCTCAAGCTACTCCGAACGCAATTCAGGAACATTGGGGATTTAAGGTGCCAGTAGATAAGTCAAGTCGAAGATTTGATTTCGCAATTAGCAATGGCAAAAAGCTCGTATTAATGGAAGTCAATTTTTACGGTGGTGGAGGTTCTAAGCTCAAAGCAACCTGTGGTGAATATAAAGGATTGAATGAGTTACTTCACGTGCCAAATGTAGATTTCGTATGGATTACTGATGGAGAAGGTTGGAACACAACTAAGGAACCGCTCCGTTCTGCATTTGAAGCTTTAGACTTCCTTTGGAATTTGGATTGGCTCTCCAGAAACTATTTGGATGATCTATTTCTCTGAACAAATAATTTAATCAACAAAGTGCTGGACAAGGCCAACAGCACAAATATCCCCGTCAGCACCGCATTCACCAACAAATTTCCATCCTCAAGAAACCTCGTCCCGACTCCCCCGATCAGGATTCCGATAATGGTGGCGGCTTTGT
>CAYRJB010000093.1:0-2830 GCA_964424485.1 uncultured Actinomycetes bacterium | reverse complement strand
TGGTATCCCGATGTTGGGCGTTGATGATTATGAAGCAGATGACGTCATGGCAACTTTCGCGGTGAAAGAGAAGGGGCCGATTCGAGTCGTAACGGGGGATAGGGACCTCTTCCAAATGGTCGATGACAAGCGTGATGTGAAAATTGTTTATCTAGCTCGTGGAATCTCACAGCACGACTTAGTCGACAGTAAATGGGTTGCAGAAAAGTATGGAATACCAGGGGATAGGTATGCACTCTTCGCCATGTTTCGCGGAGACCCTTCCGATGGCTTGCCAGGTGTACGAGGAATAGGTGAAAAGGGAGCCGCTCTTATTGCCAATCACTTTTCAACAGTTGAAGAGGCTTTAGCGGGAGCTCATGCAAACCATGAAGCGCTGACCAAGTCACTGGCAAAGAAAATTATTGAGGGGGCCGACTATCTGAAGATCGCACCAACACTCGTGCATTGTGCGAAAGATGTCGCAATTCCAAAGATGGATATCTCTATGCCAAAAAAGCCAGATGATTTATCGACTATTTATCAGATGAAGGATGAGTACGGCCTCGGCGCAAGCGTTGATAGATTAATATCAGCGCTCAATTGGTAGAAAGGGATGCGATGAAACCGGTAATTCTTATCCCTACCTATAATGAATCAATTGCGATAGTTGAACTTCTGAATAAGCTAGCAACTTTACATAATGTAAGAGATTTCGATGTCGTTGTTCTTGATGACAATTCACCTGATAAAACTGCTGACATTGTCGATTCCATGAATCTTTCCTGGGTCAGTGTTCTGCGACGTCCCGGTAAAGCTGGTTTAGGTGCGGCATATCGAGCAGGATTCGCACACGTTTTGCCGATGAATAAGTATTCTCAAATAGTTACTATGGATGCCGATGGATCACATCGCGTTGAAGACTTGCCTGCAATGCTCGATGCAACAGATTCACCGATTTCGATCACTTTAGGTACCCGGTGGATGCCAGGTGGATCCGTTGTTAATTGGCCAAAAAGTAGACAAATGCTTTCCAAATCTGGCACCAAATATGCACGAATTGCTCTTGGAATCCCACTCAACGACCTCACGGGCGGATTCCGCGTCTATAGCCAAGGGCTACTTAATAAGTTAAAACTGAGCGAGATGACCGCAACTGGATATTGTTTTCAAATTGAAATGGCGATGGCATCTGAGCTTGCTGGCGCAACAATGGTCGAAGTTCCGATTACCTTTGTCGAACGCATCAATGGAGTATCAAAGATGAGCAGAGCAATCGTCGTGGAAGCTTTATGGCAGACAACGCTGTGGGGCCTTGCTCGACGCTTACGGCCTAACGCCGATAAGTTACATTATGTAAAGTAAGTAGAATTGGCCTACGCAAAGGCCTCTATCGGTGGGCATGAGCAGACGAGATTGCGGTCGCCGTAGGCCCCATCGATACGTCCCGTAGTCGGCCAATACTTGCCCTTAGCGCCAATCAATTCACCCGGAATCAAGCCTGTGAGGGTCGCTGGGAAGGCTCCACGTTCGCGTGGGTAGCTTCTCTCCCAGTTCGTCCCGGCAATCGCCCCGATTGTGTGGGGCGCATGGCGAAGAGCTGAATCTTCCACTGCAATCTTTCCGTCGATGATCTCTTGAATCTCACCGCGAATTGCAATCATTGCATCGATAAATCGATTCATCTCAAGGACATCTTCAGATTCGGTCGGCTCTATCATCAAGGTACCCGCGACCGGGAAAGACATTGTTGGCGCGTGGAAACCAAAATCCATCAAGCGTTTAGCGATGTCATCGACGGTAACGCCAGACACTTTGGTAATTTCACGAACATCCAAGATGCACTCGTGTGCGACGAGACCCTTATTTCCGGTGTAGAGAATTGGGTAAGAGTCCTTAAGGCGATAGGCCATGTAATTGGCGTTGAGAATCGCAACTTCTGTTGCGTGAGTAAGACCTTCTCCCCCCATCAAGCGGATGTATGCCCATGAAATTGGCAGGATGCTGGCAGAACCAAAGGGCGCTGCAGAAATTGGTCCAGGTCCTGTTGCAGGTCCTGCAAGTTCATCCATCGGATGATTCGGTAGGAACGGTGCCAAATGAGCTTTGGCGATCACTGGACCAACGCCTGGTCCCCCACCACCGTGAGGAATACAGAAAGTCTTGTGAAGGTTGAGGTGTGAGACATCTGCACCGAATTTGCCAGGTTGCGCCGTACCTACAAGTGCATTGAGATTTGCACCGTCTACATAAACCTGACCACCCGCATCATGTACTAATCCGCAGATTTCGGAGATGGCAGATTCAAAAACACCATGAGTAGATGGGTAAGTAACCATTAAAGCAGCTAACGCTGAGCCATGTTCTGCAATCTTTGACTTGAGGTCATCAACGCTGACATTACCTGCTTCGTCACATTCAATGACAACAACTTTCATCCCAGCCATAACAGCGCTGGCAGCGTTTGTGCCATGTGCACTGGATGGAATAAGACAAATATTGCGGTGCGAATCCCCACGAGAATCATGGAAATTTCGGATAGCAAGAAGTCCTGCAAACTCCCCTTGACTGCCGGCATTGGGTTGCAGAGAGACTGCGTCATAGCCAGTAATTTCAATTAACCATTGAGAGAGTTGATCGATAAGTAAACGCGAGCCTCGTGTCTGATCGGCTGGCGCAAAGGGATGCAAAGATGCGAACTCAGGCCAGGTCACTGCCTCCATTTCAGTGGTCGCATTAAGTTTCATTGTGCAGGACCCCAATGGAATCATGGTGCGATCAAGTGCAAGATCCCGGTCTGCGAGTGTGCGTAGGTAGCGCAACATAGATGTCTCGGAGAAATAAGTATTAA
>CAYRJB010000092.1:0-2836 GCA_964424485.1 uncultured Actinomycetes bacterium | reverse complement strand
GAGCAAATGCGCCAAGTCCTGCCATGGTGATAATTCCGCGCTTACGACGGCGTTCTGGCGCAGAGAGTGCGCGGACTTCAACGGTACTCATTACCCATTCCATCCCTTCGAAGCGACTGTCTCGCCTTCATCAACGTTCTTCAGGCGGAAGAGAGATTTAATCAAGGCAGGTGCTGCGATGAAGAGAACTACGAGTGCTTGGATAACCAGAACGAGATCAAGAGGCGTCTCAGTACTTGCTTGCATAGTGAGTCCACCTGCACGAAGTGCTCCGAAGAGTAGAGCTGCAAAGACTGTTCCGATTGGTGTTGCACGACCAAGCAAAGCAACAGTGATGGCATCAAAGCCAAAGCTGCCGCCCACACCAGCAGTCATTGCTGGTTCAGATCCAAGAATTTGTACCGCACCTCCAAGGCCAGCCAATGCACCAGCAATAAACATCACAGATGTTGTTACTCGTGCAACGGAAATTCCTGCGGTGCGAGATGCGGCTGCGTTTGCACCCACTGCACGGAATCGAAATCCCCACGTGCTGCGATTGAGCAACCACCAAATTGCAGCGGCTGCAATGAGCGCGATGATAAATCCAAGATTGGCACGAAGTTCATGGCCGAAGAGATGTGGCAGACGGGCGCTGATATTTACTTCTGGAGCAAGAGGATCTTGGCGTCCCGGTCGTAAAAATGCCGTTGTACTTAAGAGCCAGAGCAAGAAATAACCTGCAACGTAATTGAGCATGATGGTGACGATGACTTCGTGAGCGCCAGTGCGCGCCTTGAGCAAACCAACAAATCCCCCGTAGAGTCCTGCGAAGATCATCGCGGCAGCAATTGCCGCAACAGCATGTATTCCTGTTGGTAGTTCAAAGGTAAAGCCAACCCAACTTGCGCCAATCGCGCCAGCGATAAATTGGCCTTGCGCACCAATATTGAAAAGACCTGCACGAAATGCGAGTGCGACCGACAGTCCAGTGAGAATAAGTGGCGAAGCAGCTACGAGCGTTTCAGAGAGTGGATAGAAACCTTGGAAGAAATGTCCTTCGGCTAATCGTGGGTCGAAGATTGATCCACGGAAGAGCGCCCAGTAGGCATTACCTGCCGTAGAGAATCCCTTCGAAAGCATTGCGAGCGGATTACCTTTGAGTGCCAAAACCGCCGAATCAGAGAAAGCAACAAGTAGACCGCTAACAAAGAGCGCCATCGCAAATGAGAGCGAAGGAAGAATTAACTTCTTTAACTTCATAGTTTTACTCCTGCCATCAAGAGTCCAAGATCCTCGCGCGAGGTGGTTGCAGGAACAATCGCAATAAATTCGCCCCGATACATAACTGCAATCCGATCGGCGAGGGCAGTAACTTCATCGAGCTCAGTACTAAAGAGCAATACCGCACGGCCCGAGTCTCTTTCGGCGATTATGCGCTCGTGAACAAATTCGATTGATCCAACATCGAGTCCGCGAGTTGGTTGTGATGCTACGACAAGCTTTACAGGGCGAGAAAGTTCACGGGCAAGGACTACCTTCTGCTTATTTCCACCAGAGAGTGAGGAAGCGGAATCTTTAGAAGATTGGGTGCGAATATCAAACTCTTTGACTCTCTTTTCAGCCTCCTGAGCAACAACTGTAGTTGAGATAACTGGTCCTTTTGCATAGGGAGGAAGATCATGGAGGTCGAGAATCAAGTTCTCTTCGATGCTAAATGAACCAATAAGGCCATCTTCTTCACGAGACTCGGGCACAAATGCGATACCTGCATGAAGCGAATCACGCACTGAAGATTTGGTGATTTCTATGCCATCGAGGGAGATGGTTCCATGCACATGCTCTTGCAATCCAACAATTGCCTCTGCAAGTTCTGATTGGCCATTGCCTTGCACGCCAGCGACTGCGAGTACTTCGCCTGCGCGAAGTTCAAAGGAGACATCCCTAACTAGCGAACGGCCAGTGTGGTCGGAAATATTGAGATTCTTTACATCGAGCATAACTTTGCCAAGCTGAGGAGCCTTTTTCTCAACATCGAGCGAGACTGGGCGGCCCACCATCAGCGATGCAAGTTCTTCTTGCGAAGATGAGGGCGACGCCGTACCAACGACCTTGCCTCGGCGAATAATTGTGATCTTATCCGCTGCTTCCTTTACTTCACGGAGTTTGTGCGTGATAAATACGATCGAAGTTCCGCGCTCCTTTAGCTTCTTCATATTACGAAGAAGTTCATCGGTTTCTTGAGGAGTAAGTACTGCAGTAGGTTCGTCAAGAATCAAGACTTTTGCATCGTAGATAAGTGCACGAATGATTTCGACGCGCTGTTGCAGTCCAACTGGTAGATCCTCCACCAGAGCATCTGGATCAATATCAAAGTTAAATTCTGCTGATACCCGAAGAATTTCTTTACGTGCAGCCTCGAGATCCAGTAGGCCCGGACCCTTTGTCTTTTCATGCCCCAGAACAATGTTTTCAGCCACTGTAAAGACTGGAATCAACATAAAGTGCTGATGCACCATGCCAATTCCAGCGGCTAGCGCATCGAGCGGCGAATCAATAGTGACAACTTTGCCATCAACGCTAATTGAACCTTCATCTGGTGAGAGAAGGCCATAAACGATATTCATCAAGGTCGACTTGCCTGCACCATTTTCACCCAGGATGGCGTGAATTTCTCCATTTGCTACTGCGAGATCAATTGAATCATTTGCAGTGAGGGACCCAAAGCGCTTTGTTATTCCACGCAATTCGAGTGACATGTGCGTAAATCTACTCGTTTTGAGGCACTTTAGAAAGTTAAAGCAAAATAAAACTGGGCTAACACCGAAGTGCTAGCCCAGTTTTATTAACTGAATTG
>CAYRJB010000091.1:0-2951 GCA_964424485.1 uncultured Actinomycetes bacterium | reverse complement strand
CACGACGACCGGATTATGAGTCCGGGGCTCTAACCGACTGAGCTACCCCCTCGCGGTGCGCCAGTCTACAGAACTCCAGAGACCTTTAAGATATCGCGAATATTCGGCAACAGAACGTCCGCTTCGTGCAATTCATTCGGTTCATGAGTAGTAATTACCGCTCCAACTTTGCATCCTGCATCTTTAGCCGATCTGATTCCAGCTGGCGCATCTTCAATGGCCCAACAATCCGATGGATGCAAGCCTAAACGCTCTGCACCCAAAATATATGGATCGGGAAATGGCTTCCCACGTTCTACCGATCCAAATGTCACGCTGTTTTCCGGAAAGTGCACACCTGTTGCTTCAACCCGCGCAACTGCTAAATCTGGAGTGCACGAGGTCACGATGGTCCATGGCAAGTTATTTTGGTTGAGAAAATCAATTACGTCGCGCGCTCCATCGACCATTTCCACACCATCGGTGTCATGGATCTCCAAATATTCCAATCGATCCCGCCATCTCAAAACTTCTTCAAGTGACATATCAGGAAAGACCATTTGAATAGTTTGTGATGCGGGAATTCCATGCTTTCCTAGAAATTGATCTACATCAATTCCCATTTCATCTGCCAGGATTGTCCAGCAACGCAAAATAGCAGTTTGCGAATTGATGAGAGTCCCGTCAAGATCAAAGAGAAAACCCGGCATATTGTTAAATTACTTATCGACTGGCAAAAGCCATGCACGAGAAGCATCAAAAGAGAGGTGAGCTTTATGGCCCACTTCAACAATCTCCGAATAAACGGGATCTGATACGACGGCAATCACAGTTTTACCGTTTACATCGAGTTCATATTCCACGTGTTCGCCGTAGAAGACAACATCTTTAACAATCGCTTGCATGAATCCTTGGGTTGAGCTGACCTTGATTGATTCGGGGCGCACAAGAAGTTGGACGTGTGAATTACTTCCCGCTCCAGAGGCTACTTGCATCGATTGACCCAAGAGTGAAATGGCAGCCTGTCCATTACCTAGATCGTTGACGCTATCCACGTCGAAGAAATTAGAGCGACCAATGAAGTCTGCAACGAAGACCGACTTCGGATGGCGATAAATTTCATCAGGCGTACCAATTTGTTCAATCTTTGCATTCTTCATAACTACTATTCGATCGGAGATGCTCATCGCTTCATCTTGATCGTGTGTAACGAAAATTGATGTAATGCCAAGTCGGCGTTGTACGTGACGAATCTCAATGCGCATTTGAGCTCGAAGTTTGGCATCGAGATTGGATAGAGGCTCATCGAAGAGGAGCACTTTCGGCTCCATCACCATCGCACGAGCAAGTGCTACTCGCTGTTGTTGTCCTCCAGACAATTGATTTGGGGCGCGATCACCAAGATTAGTGAGTGACATAGAGTCGAGGGCTTGATTAACTCGCTTTGTTACTTCATCGCGTGAAAACTTCTTAATACGAAGCCCATAAGCCACATTTTCAAAAACGGTCATATGTGGAAAGAGAGCATATGACTGGAAGACCATACCCATGGGGCGCTTGTCTGGAGTTGAATCTGCAAGATCAACTCCATCGAGCTGGATTGTTCCCGCAGTTGGGATTTCAAAACCAGCGATCATGCGAAGTGTTGTTGTCTTGCCGCAACCTGATGGCCCGAGGAAGGTGATGAATTCGCCAGGATTGATGTCGAGGTTGATGGAGTCGGCAGCAGTAACAGCTTTCTCACCAGAGCCAAAAACTTTGGTGACATTTGTCAGCTTTAAGCTGGAGGGGTTGGTACTCATTGAACTGCTCCTGTCTCAACTGTTCCGCCAAGTTTCTTAATAACAACATTGATGAGACCCATCACGATAAGTACGAGTCCAATCAATAACAAACAAAATGCAAATGCATTGCCAAATCGACCCGAATCAACCTCGGCCAAGATTTTGGCCGTCATGATTGGGGTTGCCGGTGTGTGAATAAAGATAATCGGAGATAGCGTCGTCATCGAGCGAGCAAATGCAAACATCAAACCTGTGAGCAATGCGCCGCGAATGAGAGGCAGAGTAATCTTTGCAAAAGTTTTGAGGCCAGAAGCTCCAAGTGATGCAGAGGCTTCATCAATTGCTGGATTAATCTGTTGCAGAGATGCCACACCCGAACGAAGACCAGCGGGTATGGATCGGATTGTGTAAACCATAATGATGGCTATTCCGCCGCCAAACACTGCCGCGCCCCCTGCTAGTTGAACCATCCAGGTGAGGCTGCCGAGTTTGAGCGGATGGTTGTATGTAATTGCGTAACCAATACCGAGCACAGTTCCTGGAACAGCAATACCGAGCATGCCCATCCAGTCGAGTAAGTCTTTACCACGACGAAGTTTGCGCACGATTAACCAGGCAAGCAACATCCCCATAATGCCCGCGATCGGTGTTGCAATACTTGCCATGAGTGATGTCTTGTAAAGGGCCATATTGCCGACGCCAGTAAGAACATATTTGAAATGATCAAGGCTGAACGAATTATCTACACCGAGCAATTTTGTAAATCCACCGGCGATAACAGTTCCATAAATTAAAACTATAAAACTCGCCATAAATACTGGAAGTGAAATGAGAAGACCTTTGCCAACCTTGTTATTGATGTAGGCAATCTGTCCACTTGGTTTGCCTGTCACCGTAACAACGTTTGCCTTGCCAGCGAGTTTGCGTTGGAAGACGAAGACGAGAAGTCCTGGCACTAGGAGAAGCATCGAATATGCAGCTCCAGCTGCGACGTTATATTCGCCTGCAATAGCGATATATGCGCGGGATGAGAGAACCATGTAATCGCCACCGATAACGAGCGGATTAGCAAGATCGGCGATAGTTTCAACAAAGAGAAGCAGGAATGAACTTGCAATGCCGGGAAGTAGAAGTGGGAATGTGACTCTCCAAAAAGTTCGGAATTTGGATGCACCAAGTGATGCTGAT
>CAYRJB010000090.1:0-3083 GCA_964424485.1 uncultured Actinomycetes bacterium | reverse complement strand
AGATCTTTATCTGATGGCTCAGTCAGGTGCGTTCCATCAGGGAAAATGATGACCGGAATCGAGCGCTGTCCCCCGTTAATGGCGATGACTTTATCTGATGCTTCAGGATCTGCTTCAACATCAATATAGGTATAAGCCACATTGTTGGAATCCATAAATTTCTTTGAACGGCGACAATCTCCGCACCATTCAGCACCAAACATCACAACTTGATTATCGTTAGACATTCTCTCCCCTTTGCTTACACGTTTTATTGCATAAAGTGCTCGAGGCCATAGGTGAGGCCAGGAACATTGACAACACTGCGAATACCCAGAAGAACACCGGGCATAAATCCGCTTCTATCTAAAGAATCGTGACGAATGGTGAGAGTTTCCCCAAGTCCACCCATCACAACTTCTTGGTGTGCAACAAGACCGCGAAGTCGAACTGAATGCACAGCCACGTCTCCAACCTTTGCACCTCGCGCACCATCAAGCGAAGTTGTTGTTGCATCCGGCATCGCGGGTGAACCCGCCGCTTTTCGCGCCTGCGTTATCAGCTCTGCCGTGCGAGTGGCTGTTCCAGATGGTGCATCTGCTTTCGCTGGATGGTGAAGTTCAATAATTTCTACAGATTCAAAATATGGTGCCGCTTTTGCTGCAAATTGCATCATAAGAACAGCTCCTACTCCAAAGTTTGGTGCAATAAGTGCGCCTACATGTGGGTTCTGGCTGAGCCAATTCTTAATTTCCGATATTTTTTTATCGTCAAATCCTGTAGTTCCAACCACAACATGGATGCCATTTTTAATCGCATATTCTAGATTCCCCATAACTGCATCAGGATGGGTGAAATCGACCATCACCCGAGCGCCCGAACTCTTGAGAGTTTCGAGTGAATCTCCTATATCGATTGACGCCACAAGTTCAAGATCAGATGCAGCGGTGATTGCTTTGCAAGCTTCAGAGCCCATGCGTCCTTTAGCACCTAGCACGCCTACTTTGATACTCATTGCTACCTCGCTATACCCACAAAGTCTTGTAAGAGAATTTTACTTGAGCAATTTCTCAAAAGCTGATTCGCTCTTGAATGGCCCTACTATGGCAAGCGTAGAGGATTGCGGCAATAACTCGCTTGCTAAATCCTTAATCTCTTCAGGTGTCACTCGATTGATACGACCTAAAATTTCATCAAAGCTCATTACCGTGCCGTAGACCAACTCACTCTTACCAATACGGGTCATACGCGAACCGGTATCTTCCTGGCTCAAGACGAGGGCGCCGCTAACAGCGCCTTTTGCCCTTGAGATCTCTTCATGTGTTAATCCATGTGCTGAGACATCATGAATGATCTCTCGGATTAAGGAGACTACTTCGCCTGTTTTTGCAGGGGCACAACCAGCGTAGAAAGCAAGCGATCCGGAACCAGCAAATTGTTGAACATAGGAATAAACCGAGTAGGCAAGACCTCGCTTCTCGCGTATCTCCTGGAAAAGTCGAGACGACATTCCTCCGCCTAGAGCAGATGCAAGAATTGAAAGTGCGAATCGTCTCTCATCATTGCGCTCGACCCCATCGACTCCTAGTAAAAGATGGGACTGTTCGGTTTTTCTGTGAATTAAACCAACACTCCCTCGCCCATTTACTCGAATCGGCTTACTCTCTCGAACTCGTGGAGCCATTCCATCGACATCAAGGAAACCGTCGCGGGACAAGGCCTTCTCAACCACACGAACAACATTCTTATGTTTAATATTGCCGGCGACAGCGACCACTATGTCGCAAGGTTGATACTTTTTCTTGTAGTAGTTGTAAACAGAAGTACGTGACATCTCTTGGATTGATTTCACTGTGCCAAGAATGGGTCTACCGAGCTGGTTATCCCCATAGTAAGTCTCTAAAAATAAGTCATGAATCAGATCCGATGGATCATCATCGCGCATAGCAATTTCTTCAAGCACAACGCTTCGCTCGGCATCCACATCTTCCGCTTTAACAATTGATGATGTGATGAGATCGCTTATGACATCTGCTGCTAATTCAAAGTCTTTATCTATTACGCGTGCATAGAAGCAGGTGTATTCCTTAGAAGTGAATGCATTCATTTCGCCACCTACGGCTTCAATGGATGATGAAATATCCATCGCAGTACGGCTGTGCGTTCCCTTAAAGAGGAGATGCTCTAAAAAGTGTGAAGCTCCCGCGACTGTTGGTGTCTCGTCGCGAGAGCCTACATTGACCCAAATACCAACCGCAGCCGAACGAACAGTTGTTACCTCTTCAGTAACAATGCGTAGACCGCTCGGAAGGGTGGTCTTCTTCATTTATATTCGAGAATTAATCGTCGCGTGAGTGGCGAGTAACTTTACGCTCGCGACGGTCTGGACGATCGTTCTTCTCATTTTCATCAGCAGTTGGGATAGTTCCGTCCGGCAGAACTGGAACCAAAGAGAACTTACCCTTTGGATCAATCTCTGCGATTTGAACTTCAACTTCGTCTCCCACCTTCATAACTTCTTCGAGGTTGTCGATGCGCTTGCCACCATGCAACTTGCGAATCTGCGAAACGTGGAGCAAGCCATCCTTGCCAGGTGTGAGATTGATGAATGCACCGAAAGCTGCAAGCTTTACGACTTTACCGTTGTAGCGTTCGCCAACCTGAGGAATGACAGGGTTAGCAATTGCGTTAATTTTTGCCTTTGCTGCCTCTGCTTGGGATCCCTCGAGCGCACCGATATAAATCGTGCCGTCATCTTCAATAGTGATTTCTGCACCAGTCTCATCCTGAATCTCGTTGATCATCTTGCCCTTAGGTCCGATGATCGCGCCAATCATGTCGACTGGAACTTGGATTGAAATGATTCGTGGAGCAAGAAGGCTCATTTCATCTGGCGTATCAATCGCCTGATTCATCACATTGAGGATGTGAAGACGAGCTTCCTTCGCTTGAAGCAAAGCGCCAGCAAGAACTGAAGCTGGTATGCCATCAAGCTTTGTATCCAATTGGAGAGCAGTGACAAATTCCTTTGTTCCTGCAACCTTGAAGTCCATATCCCCGTATGCATCTTCTGCACCGAGAATATCTGTGAGCGCAACATATTC
>CAYRJB010000089.1:0-3094 GCA_964424485.1 uncultured Actinomycetes bacterium | reverse complement strand
GAGTGACTCCAGTGCCTTCTGGATCTGGAGCAGCGATGTGATAGCCATCGGATGTAAGACCTTGGCCAGCCAATTCTGCATAAATCTTTGCGCCACGAGCTTGTGCATGCTCTAGTGATTCGAGAATAACAACTCCGCCGCCTTCCCCAAGAACAAAGCCATCGCGGTCTTTGTCATAAGGACGTGATGCTTTGGTTGGATCATCATTGCGAGTAGAGAGTGCCTTCATTGCTGCAAAGCCAGCCATTGGCAATTCATGGACAGATGCTTCAACTCCGCCTGCAATCACAATATCCGCGCGACCGTTACGAATCATCTCTAACGCATAACCAATTGCTTCTGCGCCAGATGCGCATGCAGAGACGGGAGTATGAACTCCAGCTTTTGCTTTAAATTCCAAACCCACATTTGCAGCAGGACCATTTGGCATCAACATTGGAACGGTGTGCGGTGAAACTAAACGCGCACCTTTTTCATTCAAGATGTCGTACTGCTCGAGCATGGTAGTAACGCCGCCAATACCCGAAGCAATCACAACCCCAAGACGATAGTTATCAACTTCGGGTGAGCCAGCATCTGCCCAGGCTTCACGCGCTGCGATAAGAGCAAATTGCTCGCTGCGATCAAGGCGGCGAATTTCAACCGGCTTCATGACCTCAGATGGTTCGACCGCAACAGTTGCTGCAAACTTCACATTGACTGACTTCAAGAACCCTTCAGGAAGAAGGCGTGCGCCTGATTTGCCAGCAAGAAGTGCTGACCAGGTGCTTGGGACATCTCCACCAAGGGGAGTCGTAGCACCTAGGCCAGTAACAACTACGCGTGTCTTAGACATTGATGAAATCTAATATCTAGTGAGTACTTGATTAGGAGTTAGAGACGATGAAGTTAACAGCGTCACCAACTGTCGCCATCTTTGTTACTTCATCATCTGGAATCTTGACGCCGAACTTCTCTTCAGCAGCAACTACAACTTCAACCATGCTGAGGGAGTCAACTTCGAGGTCATCAGAGAATTTCTTATCCATTGTGACCTGTGCGCCATCTACGCCTGCAACTTCAACCACGATTTCGCGGATACCTGCAAGAACGTCATCCTGATTTAGTGCCATTGCTTTTCTACCTATCTTTCTGTTGCTTATCTCTTATCTTTTACGGAAGAAGAACTACTTGGCTGGAGTAGACCAACCCTGCGCCAAATCCTATGAGCAAAGCAGGCTTACCGGACAGTTCAGGATGCTCGGCGAGTACGCGCTCCATTGCGAGCGGGATTGAGGCTGCGCTCGTATTTCCAGTGGTCTGGATATCGCGGGCGATAATCACACTCTCGGGCAATTCCATCGATTTAGCGAGTGAGTCAATAATGCGCTCATTTGCTTGGTGTGGAATGAAAGCAGAAAGATCGCTTGGTTGTAGTCCAGCAGCAGCGATTGCATCCTTGCCAACTTTTGCCATTTCATAGACAGCCCAACGAAAAACGCGTTGACCTTCCTGAGCAATATCAGGCCAACCATGTGTATCGACCGTTCCACCCTTTTTGTAATCAAGCCAGGATGGAGTCATCATGATTGCATCACGTGAATCTGCATCGGCGCCCCACACAGTAGGTCCAATTCCAACTTCATCTGATGGACCAATAATGACAGCGCCAACACCGTCAGCGAAGATAAAAGCAGTTGCACGATCATAAGGATCGGTGAAATCTGAAAGTTTTTCTCCTCCAATAACGAGAACATATTTCGCAGTCCCATTGCGCACTAAGTCGCTTGCAATACCTACCCCATAACTAAATCCAGCACATGCAGCGGAGATATCAAAAGCTGCTGCTTTCGGATTACCCATGCGTGCAATTAATTCAGTTGCAGCAGATGGCGCCTGGAATGGATAAGTAATAGTGCTAAAAATAACGGTGTCGATATCAGCGATTGAGAGGTTGGCTTTCTTGAGCGCATCTTCAGTTGCAAAAACTGCCATATCAATAAGCGATTCGTCCTCACCTGCAATATGACGAGTGCGAATGCCTGTGCGCTGTTGAATCCATTCATCGCTAGAGTCAATCTTGTCGACAATCTCCGAATTAGGCACAACTCGCTTGGGGCGATAACCACCTACGGAGATAATCTTTGAGTTCCTTGTATGAACGGGATTTTGAATCTTCATTATTTACCACCATGTTCGGCTATGAATGCTCGCGCATTTTCTAAATCTTCAGGGCTCTTAAGTGCAAACTGTGCGATTGAAGGATGCGCTCGCTTCACTAACCCTGTAAGGGTTCCACCCGGTGCGACTTCAAGCACACCAGTGACGCCTTTTGTTGCAAAAGCATTCATACAGAGATCCCATCGAACAGGCCCTGCAACTTGACCAACAATGCGAGCAAGGTTCTCTTTCGCATCGTTGACTATTGCACCATCTTTATTAGAGATCGAAGGAATAGTTGGAGTGCCGAGCGATAGAGAGGGGATTAAAGCTTCAAGGGCAGCAACAGCCGGAGCCATGACGGAAGTGTGAAAAGCTCCAGAGACTTGGAGAGGAATGATGCGCACTTTCTCGGGTGGGTTTGCTTTGAGTTCTTCAAGCTTTGCAAGAGGCCCAGCAGCAACAATTTGTCCGCCTCCATTCTCATTGGCTGGAGTGAGTCCAAGTGAAGCAAGGTGAGCGACAACAGCCTCACGTTCGCCACCTAAACAGGCTGCCATTCCGGTATTCGTACCAGTTGCAGCCTCAGACATTGCCTTGCCGCGTACAGAAACCAATTTCATTGCATCATCTGCGGAAAGCACACCAGATATCCCTGCGGCAGTGATCTCACCGACAGAATGACCAGCGATGAAATCTGCTTTTGGATTTCCCAGCTGGTTGTACGAAAGCAAGCCCGCCGCGACAAGCAATGGTTGCGCAAACGATGTTTCGCGAATTTCATCTGCATCTGCACTCGTGCCGAGGCGAACCAAATCAATTCCAATTGCATCAGACCATTGTTGAAGTCTGGCTTTCGCACTTGGATCTTCAATCCATGCACTGAGAAAACCTGGAGTCTGTGCGCCTTGCCCTGGAGCAACGATTGCGAGCATGAGTAGAGTTTAGATTAGTT
>CAYRJB010000088.1:0-3159 GCA_964424485.1 uncultured Actinomycetes bacterium | reverse complement strand
CGACTCGTTGTGGTCGTGAAGTGCGATCAGGCGCGGGCGGTTGGCGATCTCGAGGCCAGCCAAGAGCTTTTGGGTGGTGCGGGTGTCTTCGCTGGCAATCACCGCCACCGTGTCGAGCGTCTCGCGAAGACGTGCCGACGCATCCGACAGATTGCCGATGGGGGTTCCGCCGAGGATGATCACACGTCAAGTCTGGCACCTCCTCTGGCGGGCAGTAACTCGGGGCAATGGTCGGCACCCTTTCAGCCTGAGTGCTGCCGACATCAGTAGTCTGGGCGAGTGACCGACCAGCTCATCGCCGAACCCACCGGCTCGCGCCTTGATGACTGGTGGGGTCGCCTCATCAACAGCCCTGCTCGCGCTCAGGCCTGGTTCTGGGGCGGACCGCTGGCCGTAACGCTCCTGGCGGCCGTTCTGCGCCTGGCCAACCTCGGCAACCCGCACGCGCTCGTGTTCGACGAGACCTTCTACGTGAAAGATGCGTGGACGCTCTGGAACAACGGGTACGAGACCACCTGGCCGGCCAACGGCGACCAAGAGTTTGTATCGGGCAACTCCAACGCGTTCATGACCGACGGCTCCTATGTGGTGCACCCCCCACTGGGCAAGTGGCTCATCGCCCTCGGAATCGCCCTGTTTGGTCCCGCCAACAGCTTCGGCTGGCGGTTCAGCGTTGCGATCGCGGGCATCGTGGCCGTTTGGCTGATCGTGCTCATCACCCGCCGACTCACCGGCTCAACTCTTCTGGGCGTCATCGCCGGTGGCCTGATGGCTATCGACGGCATGGCCATCGTGCTGTCGCGCGTGAGTGTGCTCGACAACATCCTCATGGTGCTGACACTGACGGCGTTCTACCTTGTTGTCATCGACCGCTCACGAGCGCGGGCTCGACTCGACGCCCTTGTCGCCGCGCGACGCGCTCATGGCCGCGAATACGAATGGGGTCCGGCCTTCTGGTGGCGGCCCTGGCTCATCGCGGCCGGGCTTCTCTTCGGGGCAGCGAGCGCGGTCAAGTGGTCGGGGCTTTGGTTCCTCGCGTTCTTCGCCATTTTTGTCGTGATTATGGATGCGGTCGACCGACGCCGGGCGGGCATCCCCCTGTGGTTCTCGTCCGCGGTGCTCGTCCAGGCACCCATCACTTTTCTGCAAATGGTGCCCATCGCCGTCGTGACGTACATCACGACCTGGACGGGCTGGATTGTGACCTCGGGCGGCTACTACCGCACGTGGATAGACACTCATCCGGAGCTTCAGGCCAAAGGTGCCCTGTCGTGGATTCCGCTCTGGCTGCAAGACCTTTGGTTCTACCACCAGAGTGCCTACGGATTCCATGTCGGTTTGAGCACTCCGCATCCCTACCAGTCGAACCCCTTGATGTGGCTGTTCATGACCCGACCGACGAGCATGTACTACGTCGGCTCGGGCGCCGGGCAAAACGGCTGCGTGTGGGATTCCTGTTCCGAAGCCATCACCCCCATCGCGAACCCCCTGATTTGGTATGCGGCCGTAGCTGCCGCCGTCTATCTGGTCTACCGCTTCGTGCGGTATCGCCAGTGGCAGGTGGGGATTGTGCTCTTTGGGCTGGTTGCTGGATACCTCCCCTGGCTCGGTTACCTTAACCGCACCGTCTTCTCGTTCTACGGCATCATCTTTGAGCCGTATCTGATCATCGGATTAGCGCTCACCATCGGGGTGATTCTCGGGCAGCCGGGCGATCGGCGAGAACGGCGCGAGGCGGGCATCCGGTTCGTTGCGGTGTTCGGAATTCTCGCTGTGCTGCTGAGTGCATTCTTCTACCCGATCTGGACCGGGATGCAGGTGCCGCTGTGGTTCTGGCAGATCCACATGTGGCTGCCCAGCTGGGTCTAGAACCACCTCAGGGCAACCAGCGGTGGTCGCCGCGCTTCGTTACCTGGCGTGACGAGCGGACTTAAGGCTGACCAACCGCGCCGGTACGCTGGAGTACATGGCAGATCGCGAATACGGGTTCAAGACCCGCTCCATCCACGCAGGTAACATCCCCGATGAGGTCAGCGGCGCACGCGCCCTTCCCATTTACCAGAGCAGTGCTTTCGTCTTCGACAACACCGAAGACGCCGCCGCCCGCTTCGCGCTGCAGAAGTACGGCAACATCTACTCGCGTCTGGCCAACCCCACGGTTGCCTCGTTCGAGGAACGCATCGCCAGCCTCGAAGGCGGTCTGGGCGCGGTTGCCACCGCCTCGGGCCTGTCCGCGCAGTACATCACCTTCGCCTCGCTGTGCCGCACCGGTGACCACATTGTTGCCTCAGCAAACCTCTACGGTGGATCCGTCACCCAGCTCGATGTGACCCTTCGTCGCTTCGGCATTGAGACCACCTTCGTGAACTCGTCTGACCCCGCCGACTACGCCGCTGCCATCACCGACAAGACCAAGGTGATCTACGCCGAGACCGTCGCCAACCCCTCGGGTGAAGTTGCCGACATCGAGGGCCTTGCCGATGTGGCGCGCGCTCACGAGATTCCGCTCTTCATCGACTCGACCATTGCCACTCCCTACCTGTGTCGCCCGATCGAGTGGGGTGCCGATGTCGTTGTTCACTCGGCCACCAAGTTCCTCGGCGGACACGGAACCACCCTCGGTGGCGTAGTCGTCGAATCCGGTCGCTTCCACTGGCACAGTGACAAGTTCCCCCTCTTCGATGAGGCCGTTCCGAGCTACGGCGGTCTCACCTGGTCGGGCAACTTTGGTGAATACGCCTTTCTGACGCGCCTTCGTGCCGAGCAGCTTCGTGACATCGGACCGGCGCTCGCACCCCACTCGGCGTTCCTGCTTGCTCAGGGCGTCGAGACGCTGCCGTACCGCATGCAGGCACACATCGACAACGCCCGCACGGTCGCCAACTGGCTGGCCGAAGACAAGCGCATCGAGTTTGTGAACTGGGCTGGCCTCACGAGCCACGCTCACTTCGACCGTGCGCAGAAGTACCTGCCGCTCGGCCCGGGTTCCGTCTTCGGATTCGGCATCAAGGGCGGCCGCGAGGTTGGTCGCAAGTTCATCGAGTCGGTCAACCTGGCTAGCCACGTCGCCAACATCGGCGACGCCAAGACACTGGTCATCCACCCTGCATCGACCACGCACGCACAGCTCACCGATGCTCAGCTCGAGAACGCGGGTGT
>CAYRJB010000087.1:0-3185 GCA_964424485.1 uncultured Actinomycetes bacterium | reverse complement strand
GACATATCTGCGTTGGCTAATCAAGTTGAGAGCGACCACTGCATATTTGTCATTGATAACAATGGCGGTGGAATTTTCTCTACATTGCCACAAGCTGGTTCAAAAGGGTTTGAAAAAGTTTTTGGAACTCCACATAACCTAGACTTGGAGAAAATTGCTCAAGGATTTGGGGTAGAAGTCTCTCGAGTAAAAAGTTCAAGCGATATTTTGCTGCAGATTAACCGGACAGGGCTTCGCATTGTGATTATCGAAGTTCCTAGTCGCGAAGAGAATGCGGCATTTTTGAAAGAGTTGCATCAAAGCGCTGCCAAGGCAGCACGCATTGGCATCAACTTAGCCTGACTCTCAGCCAATTCGGATTCTGGATCTGAGCCAGCCACTATTCCGCAACCTGCAAAAAGACGCATGCTCTTCTGGTCACTTGCCAATTTTCCGCATCGAAGCGCGATTCCCACTTCACCATCTCCACGAACATCCTGCCACCCAACTGGACCGGCATAACGTCCACGCTTCATTCCTTCAATTTCATTGATGATTGAACGTGCTTCATCTGTCGGAGTGCCGCATACGGCAGCCGAAGGGTGAAGTGCCTTCATAAGACTGAAAATATCTATGTGAGTTGCATTTTCGTTAACAACTCCAGTGACGTCCGTGGCTAGGTGCATCACGTTTGCTAGGTGCAAAACAAAAGGTGATTCAGGAACGTTTGTGGATGAGCAGAAGGGAGAGAGAGCCTCTGCCACAGAGCGAACTGCATATTCGTGTTCTTCTAGATCTTTTGATGACCTAGCGAGTGAAGCGGCTAGAGCTAAGTCTTTTGCCTCATCACCGGTGCGGCGGATTGTGCCAGCGAGCACTCTCGAGGTTACAAGTGATTTATTCAGTCTGACCAAAAGTTCTGGAGTTGCACCAATGAGGTTTTCGACAAGAAATATCCATGTGTTTGGGTAGTCATGTTCTAGTTGCTGAATCAAGGCGGTTCGTGAAATTTCGAAATTAGAAATCACGTTGATATCTCTAGCCAAGACAACTTTTTCTACAGATCCAGATTTGATTCTCTTAACCGCTCCTGCCACTCGAGATTTCCACTCATCTTCACTGAGCGAGCCCGAGCCCCACGACAATGCAAGTGAAGCGCTCTTTGTGTCTACGCGCGAAAGAGATGGTTGAGCTCCATCTCCAACCCATGTAATCCAAGCAAGATTTCCTCTTTTTCCAATTACTATCTCAGGAATAACTAGTTCGGAATCCTCAGATTCTAAAAATGAAAATGAAGAAAAAAGTATGGGCCCCGTGCCAATTCCGTGAACATTGTTTCTAATATCAAAATGCGAAACTTCCTCACGCCACCAATTAGCTGCATCAGCAAATCTTTTTGTTCCTGAGACTGTGTGTTTTTTATAAGCACCAAATCCGATTAAACCATCGCCGCCACGAATCCAAGATGTTGTCAGCGGAAGTGGAGTTGAAATCTCGCTGAGGTGAGGAAGTTCGCCGAGAATCTCGGTAGTGATTCGTGTGGACACTTGCTCACTTTAAGCGAGCAAGTAATCCCCAGACAAATGGGAGCGAGGTAGAAGCTAGAAGAACCTTGATAATCTCTACAAGAATAAAAGGTGTCAATCCATGGGCGATAGTCCAGCTCCAGGATTGTTGCGTGACATGATGGAGCCAAAAAAGACCGCATGTAAAAATTGCAACATTTGATAAGAGCATCGCAGGAACTGCTCGAATAATTGATTGATCCCACTTATGTTCTGCCAACTTACCAGCTATGTATGAAGCAAGAAACATTCCTATAAGGTATCCGCCTGTAGCGCCAGACAGGTGTGAGAATCCATGTCCACCGTTGGAATAAAAGGGTGCGCCAATAACTCCTGCGATGAGATATGAAAGCACAGTGGTCGCACCAAGAGCCGATCCGTAAGCCGTCCCGACGAGCAGAACTGCAAGAGTTTGACCGGTAAAAGGAACAGGTGAACCTGGAAGCGGAACTGAGAGCTGGGCCATTGCCGCAATAAAGAGAGTACCCAGACCCACAAGCAGAGTGTTAACAAGCGCATCTGTACGATTAATCAACGCGAGCCTAAGAGTTGGTGCATTCATTACCAGCGACATCTCATCTCCGAATCAATCAATTTTAATCCTGTAGGAGAGAACTATAGGATGGTACTTATGGGTAAGAAAGCGGATCTCAATAAAAAACCTGAAGAGGTTGCAGCGATGTTTGATGGCGTTGCAAAGAGATATGACTTTCTTAATGATCTCCTCAGTTTGAATCGCACTAAGGCGTGGCGCAAGGTTGCAACTTCAATTATTGCTCCCCGCAAAGGTATGCGCGTGCTTGATATCGCGGCAGGAACTGGTTCTTCTTCAAAGCCACTTGCAGATCGAGGTGCTGAAGTGGTCGCACTCGATTTTTCTGCAGGCATGATTGAAGCAGGGCGGAAGAGAAATCCGATGCTGACCTTCATCCAAGGAGATGCTCTTAAGTTACCTTTCAATGCAAATGAATTTGATGTAGCTACAATTTCATTCGGTCTTCGCAATACTCAGAATGCAACTGCTGCGCTCGCTGAAGCATTTCGAGTTGTTAAACCAGGTGGACGAATGATTGTTGTCGAATTTAGCCACCCAACAAATAAGGTCTTTCGCACTATATATATGAAGTATTTAATGCGAGCACTTCCAATCATTGCTCGCAAGACATCCTCAAATCCAGATGCATACGTCTACCTTGCTGAGTCCATCCAGGCATGGCCAGATCAGCAGGGGCTGGCACGCATTCTCGAGTCAGCTGGCTGGCAAATGGTCACCTGGAAAGACCTCACTTTTGGCATTGTGGCAATTCATATAGGCCACAAGCCCCTCTAAATCACCCTTTCTTACAGAACTCTCGTCTCATGTGATGAAAGCCAAGTCGGCGCGGATTTTGCAATCGCCGGCTGGGCAATAGACTCAGAGCACCATGAATCCGTACGTCCCAATCCTGGCAATCGGAGCAATCGGCTTTGGCTTCGCTGTCTTTTCGGTTCTCGCTGCAGCGTTAACCGGGCCTAAGCGTTATAACCGAGCAAAAGCAGATGCCTATGAATGCGGTATTGAACCTTCACCGCAAGCGGCAGGCGGCGGGCGTTTTCCAGTGAAGTACTTCCTCACTGCAATGTTGTTTATTGTTTTTGATA
>CAYRJB010000086.1:0-3356 GCA_964424485.1 uncultured Actinomycetes bacterium | reverse complement strand
CGGGAAAGCGTGCTAAATCTAAAGGCAATCCGCAAAACTCGAAAGTACGGCCCACCCAATATTTCGACTTTTTCTCCTTTCGAACTCCGTGAGAGGATTAGCCCTATGACATCAACCACCATGACACTCATCCTCTTGCGCCACGGCGAATCCGAATGGAACGCAAAGAATCTCTTTACTGGATGGGTTGATGTCCGACTCTCTACAACCGGTGAAGCAGAAGCTAAACGAGGCGGCGAACTCTTGAAGGCTAAAGGGCTTCTGCCAGATATCGTCCACACATCACTTCTTCGCCGCGCTATCTCAACATCACAACTCGCACTCGATGCGTGTGATCGCCATTGGATTCCCGTGAAACGCTCATGGCGCCTCAATGAACGTCATTACGGCGCGCTGCAAGGCAAAGATAAGAAGCAGACTCTAGAGACATATGGCGAGGAACAATTTCAATTATGGCGTCGCTCCTTTGATGTTCCGCCACCACCAATTGATGATTCTGATGAATTTTCTCAAGCTGGAGATCCACGTTATGCAGATCTTGGTTCTTCAATGCCCAAGACTGAATGCCTCAAGGATGTTATTACGCGCATGATTCCATATTGGAACGAAGCAATTCTGCCTGATCTGAAGA
The DNA here is from genome assembly GCA_964424485.1 of uncultured Actinomycetes bacterium. Taxonomy (GTDB): domain Bacteria; phylum Actinomycetota; class Actinomycetes; order Nanopelagicales; family Nanopelagicaceae; genus PALSA-747. The sequence goes on along the minus strand of CAYRJB010000086.1, from coordinate 2,725 downwards.
GCGGTAAGACTGTTCTTGTGACTGCACACGGCAATTCGCTCCGCGCTCTCGTCAAACATCTCGATGGTATCTCTGATGCAGATATTGCCGGACTTAACATCCCAACTGGTATTCCATTGCTCTACACATTGGATGCCAATGGTGTGCCGACAAAAAAGGGTGGAGAGTACTTAGATCCTGAGGCTGCTAAGGCTGCAATTGAAGCAGTTGCCAATCAGGGTAAGAAATAATTTTTACTGCTCGTCACGAGGAGAAGCAAACTCACCTTTAACGAGAAAGTAAACACGTCTGGAAATTGATACGGCGTGATCTGCGAAGCGCTCGTAATAACGAATCAACAAAGTGATGTTGATAGCCGCTTCTGTCCCATACTTCCAATCAGGTGAAATCATCTCTGACATCAATTGCTGTTGCAATTTATCCATCTGATCATCATCAACTTCTACCTCAAGTGCCAATTCGGTATCGCGGGTTTGAATCACCCGGATTACTTTGGTTGCAAGTCCATTAGCAATCTTCGCCATAGTTTCAATGGATGGCTGGACATCAGCAGGGACAACTTTGTTCGGCACATACATTCGTGCAAGACGAGCGATGTGATGAGCAAAATCGCCCATTCGTTCGAAGTCGCTGGACATACGTAGAGTTGCAACGAGAGCGCGTAGATCAGAAGCAACTGGTGCTTGACGAGCCATCACCATGAGAGCACGTGCATCAAGTTCGTGCTGCATGTCATCGATCTTGAGATCGTTTGCAATCGTCTTCTCTGCAAGCGCATTATCTGCGTTAAGAAGAGACTCGGTGGCATCTTGCATCGCTGTGCGGACGAGTTCGCCCATCTCTACGAGTTGGGCGTTAATCGCCTCTAATTCATTGGCAAATATGTCGCGCATCATGAGGGGAATTTTAGTGGGTTACATATATGCGCTTTTAGGGGCAAAGGTGAACGGAGGTTGAACTCTGTATGAAGGTATTTGCCGGGTAATGTGGAAATCCTTCCTGCGCCTACGATAGGGGTGTGAAGTGGCGAAAAAGTCGAGAAGTCTCGGGGGCTGCCACGCTGCCAACAGGTGTTTTTGATGCGCTTCAAGCTCTAGAAATCGAATGCATGGTTCTTCCATCCATAGATAAGAATTCATTTTTCACAGAAGGTCTCACTAAGTACGGTCTAATTCGCGACGGCCGAATCCAATCTGAAGAATTGCTTGCACTTATTCGAGTCGTGCGTCGCACTGGAAAGAAGCAAGAGCAAGTGATCCCAGTTTCGCGCGGTCCGTTGAGCAGTGAAACCCATGATTTTTCCTGTGTTGTAACTTTGATTGATAACGATTCGACAGTTCTAGTCTTATTGAAGGATGAAACTCAGTCAGCTCGAGTTGATGCTATTCGTAGGGACTTCATCACAAACGTCTCGCACGAATTAAAGACACCGATTAGCGCAATTGGATTGCTCGCCGATTCTGTCATTGCCTCCAAAGATCAACCTGAATTGGTTGAAAAATGGGGCGGGAGAATGCAATCCGAATCTAGGCGGCTTCAAAATCTGGTTCAAGAAATCATTGATCTTTCACGCCTTCAAGATACTGATCCCATGGCAGGCGCCACCGAGGTCGAAATTGTCGACGCGATCAAACAAGCTATTAATCAAGCCGCAGTAACTGCAGATGCAAAACATATCTGGGTTACAGAAGGTTCGCTTGTGGATGGTGTTGTCATGGGTAAGCGCGAACATCTAGTGATGGCAATTCATAATCTCATCGAAAATGCCATTACATACAGCGCTGAAGGCACAAAAGTGACAGTCTCTTCTTCAAATGAGAATGGAATCATCGAAGTCTCGGTTATGGATCAGGGAATCGGAATTCCCGAGAGTGAATTAACTAGAATCTTTGAACGTTTCTATCGGGTTGACCCCGCTCGTTCTCGCGAAAGTGGGGGAACTGGGCTTGGACTGTCAATCGTTAAACACGTTGCTGCAAATCATGGTGGAGAGATAAAGGTGTGGAGTTCTGTCGGTGTCGGCAGTACTTTCGCTCTTCGATTGCCTGAATATCAAGGGGGTCAATAATGAGTCGAATTCTCGTAGTTGATGATGAACCATCAATCATCGAACCTCTGGAATTTCTTCTTCAAAAAGAGGGATTCTCTGTTACGACTGCAACGAATGGCCGCGAGGCTTTAGAGAAATTCGAGCAGGGCGGGATTGATCTCATCCTTCTTGATTTGATGCTGCCAGAAGTAAGTGGAACTGAGGTATGCCGTCGCATTCGCGCCAAATCAGATGTTCCTATCATCATGCTGACCGCGAAAGACAGTGATGTGGACAAGGTTGTCGGGCTCGAGCTGGGCGCAGATGATTATGTAACCAAGATGCAGTCATCAGCAGAATTAATTGCCCGCATTCGCGCAGTACTTCGTCGTGGCCGAATTGAAGCCTCCTCGGAGGGACCTGGAACGCTTGCCGTTGCCCACATTAAGATGGATATTGATCGCCACAAAGTCACAGTGCATGGGATTGAAGTTTCTCTACCTTTGAAGGAATTTGAACTCTTAGAATTTTTAATGCGCAATGCAGGACGCGTCCTTACCCGAGCCCAATTGATTGATCGAGTTTGGGGCTCCGATTACTTTGGAGATACAAAAACTTTGGATGTTCACATCAAGCGCCTGCGCGCAAAGGTAGAAGAGGATCCAGCCAATCCAGTCTTTATTCAGACTGTTCGGG
>CAYRJB010000085.1:0-3409 GCA_964424485.1 uncultured Actinomycetes bacterium | reverse complement strand
ACCGACACTATGCGGATTTTGAGTCCGCCCTCTCTACCGTTGGAGTACCGAGGCTCTCCCTTTAAGGGAATTATGCTGGGCCTATCTTACTTGCGATAGGCAGGTGCTACACCCGCTACGGCATCCCCCACGATATGTACGCGCATTGCGTTGGTGGAGCCTGGAATACCAGGAGGTGAACCTGCAACAATCATGACTGTTTCGCCAATTTTGGCGCGGCCAGATTCAATTAACTCGCCATCGACTTGTTTGACCATCGCATCCGTGTGATCAACCGAGGAGACTATAAGTGGTTCAACGCCCCACGAGAGCGCCAATTGGTTGTAAACCTCAGGAGTTGGTGTAAGCGCAAGAATAGGAATAGCAGAGCGCAGACGAGACATGCGTCTGGCTGAATCGCCTGATTGGGTAAAAGCAATCAAATACTTTGCTCCGACAATTGCACCAACTTCGGCCGCTGCTTTAGTAATTGCACCGCCCTTTGAGGCAGGCGTGTGAGTCAATGGCGCAATTCGCTCAAGCATCTCAGTTTCAGTACGAACAATAATGCGAGCCATTGTCTTTACGGCGTCAATAGCAAATGCTCCTACTGAAGTCTCTCCTGACAACATCAATGCATCTGCCCCATCCAGAACTGCATTGGCACAATCTGTAGCTTCAGCGCGAGTCGGGGTTGAATTCGTAATCATCGAATCAAGCATCTGAGTCGCCACAATAACTGGCTTGGCGCTGTTACGTGCAAGTTCTACACAGCGTTTTTGAACGAGCGGAACCTCTTCAATTGGCATCTCAACACCAAGATCCCCACGTGCAACCATAATTCCATCAAAAGCATCGACGATCTCCTCGAGATTGTCGACGGCTTGAGGCTTCTCAATTTTCGCGATGACGGGGCGGAAGATGCCCATATCTTTCATGATTGCATGAACATCATCAATATCTGCCGCATTGCGTACAAATGAGAGAGCAATAAAGTCAGCACCAGCTTTAAGCCCCCAACGCAAATCTTCTTTATCTTTTTCAGATAGAGCTGGAACTGAAACTGCTACACCTGGAAGATTTATGCCTTTGTTATTTGAAACTGCTCCAGGTTGAATAACTTTTGTAACTACGTCATTGCCTTTTACTTCGACAACTTCTACCGCAACTTTTCCATCATCTATCAGAATGCGATCCCCTGGCTTGCAATCCCCAGGCAGCCCTTTGAATGTAGTGCCAACACGATCTTTTGTGCCTTCAACTTCATCTGTAGTGATGGTGAAAATATCTCCCCGCGCTAAATCATGCGGGCCATCTTTAAAGCGCGCCAAACGAATCTTTGGACCTTGTAAGTCGACCAAGATTGCAACAGCTTTGCCGGCTTTCTTCGCGGCATCACGAACTCGATCTAGACGGGCTTGATGTTCGGAATAATCTCCGTGCGAGAGGTTGAGTCGAGCCATATTCATGCCCGCTGCTATTAATTCCGCCACTTTCTCAGGTGCTTCAACAGCAGGGCCCATCGTGCAGACAATCTTTGCGCGACGTGCAACAGCAACTTTTAAAGAATGTTGTGAAGTCATATGGAAAGCCTAAACCATCACACGACTAATGGTCGCGCCGTAGGTTCGATTGGAGCTGGAAGTTGTGTTCGACCAACGAGATATTCATCAACTTTTGCAGCAGCACTTCTACCTTCAGCAATTGCCCAAACAATGAGAGATTGACCACGACCAGCATCTCCGGCAACAAAAACACCTTCAACATTGGTAGCAAATTCGCCATCGCGTTTAATGTTGCCACGTTCATCAAACTCAACTCCGAGTTGAGTCATCAATTCATTTTTTTCAGGTCCTAGGAATCCCATAGCGAGGAAAGCAAGATCTGCTCTAATTTCTCTCTCGCTTCCAGGAACTTTCTCAAACTTTCCATCCTTGAGAACAGTTTCAACGATTTTGAGAGCTCTGAGATTTCCATCAGCATCTCCTAAAAATTCTTCGGTCGAGACTGCATATAGTCGTTCACCGCCCTCTTCGTGGGCGCTCGATACTCGATAAATCATCGGATAGGTCGGCCACGGTTGTGAACCAGGACGTTCCTCGGAAGGTCGAGGCATGATTTCAAGTTGCGTGATGCTTGCTGCGCCTTGACGTATTGCAGTACCGAGACAATCTGCTCCAGTATCGCCACCACCAAGAATCACAACGTGTTTATCTTTTGCATTTATCGGAGATTGCGAAATTTCACCGCGTCCTAATTTATTTCCCCACGGCAAATACTCCATCGCTTGATAAACACCTTTGAGTTCGCGACCTGGAATAGGAAGGTCCCGCCAATGAGTTGCACCAACTGCAAGCACAACTGCATCGTATTTTGCGCGCAATTGTGAACCAGTTATATCAACACCAACATTTACTCCAGGGCGAAAACGCGTTCCTTCACCCTCCATTTGGGTGAGGCGACGATCAAGAATTGCCTTCTCCATTTTAAATTCAGGGATTCCATAACGAAGTAGCCCGCCAATTTTATCTGCACGTTCATAGACAGCGACAGTATGACCAGCACGAGTGAGTTGTTGGGCCGCTGCAAGACCTGCAGGGCCTGAACCAATAACTGCAACAGTCTTGCCGGAAAGTCGATCCGGAGCTTGGGCTTTAACATCTCCATACGCGAATGCTTCTTCTATTGTTCGAAGCTCTACTTGCTTAATTGTGACCGGGTCACCATTGATACCCACAACGCATGCGGTTTCACATGGGGCTGGGCAGAGGCGGCCGGTAAATTCTGGAAAATTATTTGTGGCATGAAGTCGCAGAATCGCTTCACGTTTTTCGCCACGATAGATGAGGTCGTTCCATTCTGGAATGAGGTTACCCAGTGGACAGCCGTTGTGACAGAAAGGGATTCCACAATCCATACAGCGACTAGCTTGCTTTTGGAGGTCTGCAAAATCTTGCTCCTGATAAACCTCTTTCCAATCTTTGATGCGAACATCTACAGGGCGGCGCGTAGGAGTATCTCGTTTAATTTTCATAAAACCTTTTGGATCAGCCATTTAGATCGCCTCCATTACTGCTTTATCTACATCTAAACCTTCGCGCGCTGCCCGTTCCATTGCTGCGAGAACTCGTGCGTAGTCTCTTGGCATAACGAGGGAAATGCGTTTTTTATTTTCGTTCCAATTGGAGAGAAGTGCGCTTGCCACTACAGAACCTGTCTCGGTAACGAATTTAGATAGCAAACTCTTTACATGTTCTTCTTGATCAGATGGAAGCGCAAGCACATCAACCATCTCGGTATTTACGAGGGAGGGGTCTAAGTCGAGAACGAATGCTCGTCCCCCAGACATTCCAGCTGCGAAATTACGACCAGTTTTACCTAGGATCAGCGCCTCTCCCCCGGGCATATATTCACAACCGTGATCGCCGAC
>CAYRJB010000084.1:0-3484 GCA_964424485.1 uncultured Actinomycetes bacterium | reverse complement strand
GATTAACGCTTGCTGTATTGAGAACGCTTACGTGCCTTCTTTAGGCCGTACTTCTTGCGTTCAATAACGCGTGGATCGCGTGTAAGGAATCCAGCCTTCTTAAGTGAAGGACGGTTCGCATCTACATCGATTGCGTTGAGTGCGCGCGCAACGCCGAGACGAAGTGCACCAGCTTGACCTGAAACACCGCCACCAGCGATACGTGCAATAACGTCATAACCATTTTCAGCACCTACAGTGCGGAAAGGTTCAGAGACGAGTTGTTGGTGAACTTTGTTAGGGAAATAAACTTCAAGAGCTTTGCCATTAACAATCCACTTACCTGAACCAGGTACGAGACGAACGCGAGCAACAGCTTCCTTACGGCGACCAGTACCTGCGCCTGGTGCCTTGATTGCTGGACGACGTGTAGCCGCAGCTGCAGCCGGTGAAGTAGAAGAGTAAGAAGTAGGAACTTCGTTATCGAAATCGTTGTTATCTGTCATTTTTAATCTGTCCTTACTTCGCGACCTGTGAAACTTGCTTGAATACAAATGGGGTTGGGTTCTGTGCAGCATGTGGGTGATTCGGACCTGCATAGACCTTGAGCTTTGTACCGATTGAACGGCCAATCTTGTTCTTTGGAATCATTCCAAGAATTGCCTTCTCGACGATACGAGTTGGATCATTCTGAAGAAGATCTTGGTAGACAACAGAGGTCATACCGCCTGGGAAACCAGAGTGGTGGTGAGCAAACTTCTGTGTTGCCTTATTTCCAGAGAGTGCAACCTTTTCAGCATTGATAACAATGACGAAGTCACCCATATCCATGTGTGGTGCAAATGTTGTCTTGTGCTTGCCACGAAGAAGAGCAGCAGCATGTGTAGCAAGACGACCGAGGACAACTCCTTCGGCATCGATGACGTGCCACTTACGAGCTGTGGCTTGGTCACCTGCAGTAGGTGTATATGTGCGCACGAGGTCTCACTTTCTAAATTTTCTAACTAGTTATTTCTTCATCTTCGCCCCAGGCCTTGAGGCCTTATGAGCAGAGGGCAAGATTACTAAGCCAGAGGGCAGGGGGTCAAAACGAGATAAAGCGCCTAAAACCCCGTGTAAATCAGCCTATTTACTGAGCTTGTAGCCGGTTGGGCACTTAGGAGCAGTCCCTTTTACAGTCTTTTTTAGAGCGCCCTTTACGCAAGTAATCGTTTTCTGAATCACCGCTGTTTTAGGTTTCAAACCAAGATCGTTAGCAGGTGCAACAGATTTCGCTGGAGCGGGAGGCGTGAGCGTCGTGGTTGATTTTGTCGTTGCAGCAGAAGTTGGAACTGCGCGAGGTGTAATGACTTTACGTGGACGAACAATGACGGGACCATCGTCATCTTCGCCATCTTCAAAACCTTCATGCTCTCCACCCTCATGTCCTTCACCTTCTGCATGTCCACGACCAGGTTTTGGTGGACGTGCGCCTGGAACATTGGAGCCAGAATTTGGAACGTTTTGTGTTGCTTGTGTTTGGACTGGAACTGGCGCGGAAGTTGTTGGCGTACCGGAACCACCTGTGATTGCACTTCCAGCTTTTGAAATTGCAGAGGCGAGTGATGCTTTCCAAGCAGTTGCAACTTGCGATGCACCAGAGACGCCTTGAATATTTGCAGACTGAGCAGTGAGCGCGCGGGAAGTCAGCGTTGGGATTGCGTAATTTGAATACCATTGATTTCCACCACCAGGTTGGACTGGGGTGGTGATTGCAGTGATCTTTCCATTTTCAACTGTAATTTGAACTTGAACCGATCCACCTCGTGGATTGCGTTCAACCGTACCAACAAATGTTTGAGCAGCAGCGGATGCGATGTCGACGACACAAATCGATCCGAGCGCGGCTAGCCCTGCAATCGCCTTAACTTTATTGTTGATCATTACTTTCCAACTCGCCTTCATTGATTAATGTCCTCATTGACATCACCTTTGCTGCTTGTGAAGCAAGTTGGTCATCTGGCGGATAATCAACACCTACTAAGGTTAAGCCACGTGCAGGGAAAACCATAAGGTCGGAAACCCTCGTTTTTCCCCTGAGGACACTTAAAATCCACTGAGTATCAAAGCGCCCTTCGCCCACAGAGACGACTCCTCCAACCAAATTACGGACCATGTTGTAGCAAAAAGCATCAGCACTGATTGAAGCCACGAGGATCCCGTCCTCCCTACGCACCCATTCAAATCGAGTCAATCTCCGAATAGTTGTGCTCTTCTCTCTGTATTTGCAGAACGCAGCGAAATCATGCTCGCCAAGTAAAAGTGTGGAGGCTTCATTCAAGAGCGCGAGATCGACATGTTTATACCAATCGGCAATATCAAATCTTTCGAGTGGGGTTAAGTTCTTGGAAGCATCAGCTAGCTTGTATTCATAGTGTCTAGCTGTAGCTGAAAACCGAGCGTGAAAATCTGGGTGTGCGAGTGAGATTTTTTTAACCCGAATATCTTCTTCGACAATGCGATTTATTCGATAAGCCAGATTCTCTACATCTATTTCTCTATCTGGTACGTCTACATGGCCGACCGCCCCGCTGGCATGAACTCCAGCATCGGTACGCCCTGCCGTGACAATCGAGGGTTGAAAGTTAAATAAGCGTGCTATCGCACTTTCTAATTCACCTTGAATAGTTCGAAGGCCTGGCTGGCGAGCCCAACCAGAGAAATTCGTGCCATCGTAGGAAAAATCAATTCTTAAACGACGAAACCCACTCTCGGGTCTGAGAGTGGGTTCCATACGACTTTTTGTGTGAAGCGCTTATTCAGCTGACTTCTTTGCAGCCTTCTTAGTTGCAGCTTCTGCTTCTTTTACAGTTGCCTTCTTTGAAGGTGTTCCCTCTGAGAGAACTTCAATCACGGCCATCGGAGCCTGATCGCCAAGGCGAGGTCCGATCTTTGTGATGCGTGTGTACCCACCGTTGCGCTCAGCGAAACGTGGAGCAATCTCTGTAAACAAAGTGTGTACAACACCTTTGTTACGAATTGTTGCGAGAACGCGGCGACGAGCAGAGAGATCTCCAGCCTTTGCAGCTGTGATCAACTTTTCAGCAACTGGACGAAGGCGCTTCGCCTTTGCCTCTGTTGTTGTGATCTTGCCGTGTTCAAAGAGTTGCTCAGCGAGAGTGCCTAGCAACAACTTCTCGTGAGCAGGACCTGCTCCAAGACGTGGTCCCTTACTTGGCTTTGGCATTTCTATCTCCTGTGCTTACTCTGCATCGACGAAGTCTTCGTCGACATCTGATCCGTAGTTAGCGTGCTTTGTTGGATCGAATCCAATTGGTGAATCCTTGAGCTGAAGGCCCATGGAGTGAAGCTTTGCTTTCACTTCATCAATTGACTTTGAACCAAAATTGCGAATATCGAGAAGGTCAGCTTCTGAACGGCCAACAAGTTCGCCAACAGTGTGAATGCCTTCGCGCTTCAAGCAGTTATAAGAACGAACTGTGAGATCAAGATCTTCGATTGGAAG
>CAYRJB010000083.1:0-3522 GCA_964424485.1 uncultured Actinomycetes bacterium | reverse complement strand
AGTTGAGTGTGAATCCGTAAGAAGCAAATCGAGATTTAGAAATTTCACGAGCCTCTATCACGCGAGATCGCACAAGAGAACTTGATTCTCCCAAAGTTTCACTAGACATCTCAGCTCTAGTAGGGGCTTCAACAAATGTTCTAATATCTATCCGATCTAGTAGTGGCCCTGAAATCTTTTGAAGATACCGACGAATCTGCATTTGCGAACATGAACACCCACGCCCCTTGCCACTAAATTTCCCACAAGGGCAAGGGTTAGCGGCAAGGACAAGTAGGAATTGAGCCGGATAACTTACAGTTCCTACTGCGCGAGATATGGTGACGGATCCACTTTCAAGAGGTTGGCGGAGTGCATCAAGAACACCCGTGGCACATTCTGGAGCTTCGTCGATAAATAGAACTCCATGATGTGCCAGAGAAACCGCTCCGGGTTTGAGAGAACCAGTGCCGCCAATCATTGCTGGTGCAGTTGTTGTGTGATGTGGAGCGACGAAAGGCGGCAAAGCTGAAAGTGCGCCACGATTGCGTAGTACGCCTGCAACCGAATGGATTGCCGAAACTTGGAGAGCTGAATCGTGAGAGAGCGGTGGAAGTATGGTTGGGATTCTTTCGGCGAGCATTGTTTTGCCTGTGCCCGGTGGTCCCATAAAGAGAATGTGATGCCCGCCTATCGCGGCAATTTCAAGAGCAAACCTTGCACTCTGTTGCCCTGCAACGTCTGAAAGATCGAGAAAAGATGAGATAGATAACTCTTGCACCGCTTCAATCTGAAGAGAGAAATTGCGATCATTCTTAATAAATTCCACTACATCTCGAAGATGAGAGCTTGCATAGATTTTCATATCCGGAAGAAGGGAACCTTCTTCGCGATTATCACACGGGATAACTGCATAATTCATTCCAAAGCTTTGTGCTGCAACAAGGGTTGGAAGTACGCCATTGACACCGCGAACGATTCCATCCAGTCCCACTTCGCCAATAAAAATTATTCCTTCCACATCTGTTTGGGGAATCTCCCCCATGGCCACCAAGAGTGCGATCGCGATTGGAAGATCGAATGTCGATCCCTTCTTCGGTAACCATGCGGGAGAAAGCGAGACAGTGACTCTTTTATTGGGCCAGGTGAATGACGAATTCACCATGGCAGATCTCACTCGATCACGTGACTCATTGAGAGCAGTATCGGGAAGTCCGAGTAATGTGTATGAGGGAAGTCCATCTGCAATGTCGACCTCGATTTCAATGATATGCCCGACAAGCCCAACTAGTGCGATTGTTTTTACTTTTGCAATTGCCACTACAAAACAGCCTCTCGATATTCAAGGCTGTAAGTGGCTTCTTCTAGATTGCTCGACGATGCAATAACTCCGGCACAATCAATACGATAGTCCCGGCCCCAAGCGGCGTGAGTGGCAAGCCATGCAAGTGCCAACCTTTGTAAACGAAATGCTTTTTCTGGAGTGATTGCATCGAATGGGGTTCCAAAAGATGTAGACGTTCTAGTTTTTACTTCCACAAAGATGAATGTGTTATTACTGAAGGCGACAATATCTATCTCGCCTGTTTTTACCCGCCAATTACGATCAATAATCATCGCACCTGATTCTTCGAGATGGCGCACAACTACGGATTCACCAGCTTGGCCAAGTGCTTGAAGATTTCGCATGCGCGTAAATTAATCAGCCTGCGCCGGATGTAACCTCAAAATCTAGAGAAGTGTGGTCAGTCAACTCCTGTTGATAATCTCCTGGATATTTGAAAAGGATCGTCGATGAACGGGAAGCACACCGTGAAGAATAATCGCTTCGGTGTGTGAGGCCGTGATATATCCCTTATGACTAGCGAAGCCATACTCCGGGTAGCGGCTGTCCATTTCACGCATAATCCGATCACGGAAAACTTTGGCCAGAATGGAGGCTGCGCTGATAGAGATTGCTACTTGATCGCCTTTCCAAACTGCAAGGTGGGGAACTTCTAGACCTTCAATGGCATAGCCATCGGTCAAGACATATTCAGGTGCCACAGCAAGCCCTGCCACAGCTCGTCTCATACCTTCTAGATTGCTTTTATGGAGTCCCTGCACATCGATCTCTTCGCTTGAGATTTCGATAATTGAATAAGAAAGGGATTCTTCAATAACCACATCAAAGAGCGCCTCTCTTTTCTTCTCGCTCAAAGATTTTGAATCCCGCACTTCAGAAAGTTTGGGTGAATATGGATCTTTCAAAATTGTTGATGCAACGACCAATGGGCCAGCGCAAGGACCTCGGCCTGCCTCATCTACTCCAGCAATCAGTGAGATTCCGGTAGCGCGAATTTGAGTTTCAAGCTCGGTGCGACTCGGAAATCTATTTGTTTGGGATCGTTGCGAGGTCATGGCCTGCAGAGATGAATTTAATATGGTTGAAAGGCCAAACAACAAATACTGCCCGACCTACGACATCTTTGAGCGGAACCATTCCTTTATTTACATCCGAAGTATGAAAACGAGAATCAGCGGAAGCTGCGCGATGATCTCCCATCACCCAGATATATCCTTTTGGCACCTTGACTTCAAAAGTTGAATCGCTTGGTTTATTGCCATTGAATATATATGGCTCATTCACCGATTTTCCATTAACTACCAATTCACCCCGAGCATCACAACACTTCACCGTGTCTCCCCCAACGCCAATAACGCGCTTGATGAGGTACTGAGTTGATGGATTAGGCAGTATGCCAACAGTCTCCAAACCTTTTTTAATTTCTTTTACTACTGGGTTCATTGGAGCTTCATATGGTTGGCCGAGCCAATCCGCTGGATCGCGGAATACAACCGCCTCGCCACGGCGAATTTCTGACCAGAAAGTTGCTAACTTATTAACGGCAATTCGATCGCCGACGCGCAAGGTATTTTCCATCGAGCCCGATGGAATAAAGAAAAAATGAAGAAAAAAGGTCTTGATAACGACAGAGACAATCAACGCCGAAATGACGATGATAGGGACTTCGCGGAGAAGAGAGCCCTTCTTAGGAGCGCGCACGAAAGAAGCTTACGCTTCTGTTGTTTCTGCACTCTCAGTTGCTTCAGTAGCAGGAGCCTCAACTACGGCTTCTTCTACTTCAACTGGCTGAGCTTCAACCTTGCTTGCAACTGGTGCTGGAACATCTTCAACAATGATGGAACCATCAGCTGCGCGACGTTCGCGAATCTTTGAAGCCTTGCCGCGGAGATCGCGGAGGTAGTACAACTTGGCACGACGAACATCGCCGCGGCGGACTACTTCGTACTTTTCAATAACTGGGGTGTGAACTGGGAATGTACGTTCGACTCCCACGCCATATGCAATCTTGCGAATAGTGAAAGTTTCGCGAACGCCAGAACCCTGACGACGAATGACAATTCCTTGGAAAACCTGGATACGGCTCTTGTTACCTTCAATAACGCGGACATGAACTTTGAGTTCATCGCCGGGGCGGAAGTTGGGAAGGTCCTTACGGATGGAAGCGGCATCTACCGCATCGAGCACGTTCATGGTTT
>CAYRJB010000082.1:0-3585 GCA_964424485.1 uncultured Actinomycetes bacterium | reverse complement strand
ACTAGATAAACCTATCCAACACCAACTATTGCTACTGAAACCTGGAGTGGAAAAATAACCAGGGCTAGAATTTAAACCTAAAACTGAAGAATTGTAATCTTTAAAATATATCTTATAGCTTCTTTTGTTGTTATTTTCTTTATTCCCACTTATTAAAAGATCACCCATCATAGCATTGTCATAATTTTGAGTATCGTTATTGTATCTATAACCGTCTCTATGCATATACTGAGGAGTAATATGTCCGCCACGTGTAGATGGAAAATAAACGTTCCTATCTGTTTTTTCAAAAATACCAGCTATGTCCTTAATATGAATTAAAGATTCACCAAAACTTCCATCATGAGAATGTTTGTTTTGTTTAATTTGTAAATCGTTTATACTACGAGTAATATCGGTACCATTTACTAAAAGAAACAATTGCTTATAAGTTGAACTGTTAGGATTTGCTGTTACGCAATTTAAAATAGAACTACTAATATTTACTTTAAAAGTGTGTTCGTCTACATAAATATAATTCAAATCATCTAGAATGGTAAATGTATCTTCAGAAAAATCTACTAAAGTCAAAAAACCTTTTGGTAAAGGAAATTCTGTTGGTGGAGCTAAAGTTGATTGGTAGTCTTTTAAATATTTTGGAAGAGTTAATCTCTTTTTATGATTAATATCTGCCTCACTTAAAAGAGCTGTATCTAGTTCATTTCTTGAAAGTGCAGTTTGTTGGTACAATACATAAGGTAATTCAACAGTAGTATAAGTTGTATTGTTGTTAGTGAATTTTAAATTATAAAAAAAGCCAGCTTCATCTGCTGAATTTGAAGCAGTTTTTGGAGTGTTAAAATCTGGAATGACATTAAAAGAGCTTCCTTGGTAATTTGCACCACCACCCCAATTTTCAGAATTTGTTTTATAAGTAATTTCAACTGGTGTAATTGAAGTAGTATACCAAACCATAGATTTAGCATAGCTTATAGTTGTGTTATTTTCTTTATTAATTTCAAAAGATTTCCAAAGTTTCCATTCCCCGAACTCTAACAAATGACCATCTTCTTCTATTAATCCAGTTTCTTGATTTAACCAAATTGGAGTAGGCGAAAATGTTAAACTGTCTTTTTTTGGATTTTGAATTAATACTGGATACTTAAATACATATTCGTTCACTCCAGCTGGAATAGTTTCTTTTATTATTGATTCCCCACCTAAAGTAAGAGGATTCAAGTTAGACATAGATCCAATGCTTTTAACTAAAGAAATTATATCAGAATGTCTTGTTTTTCCATTGATTACGTCTTCTGCTAAAAATTTTGAAATACCCCAAATATTATTAATTTTAATATCAAATGTTTGATCATTACCATCAACAATTGAAGTCAATCCATTGTTAATTGAACTCCCTATTGAAGAATCGAATCCTGATAGTTTGTTTTCTATATAAGAAAAAAGTTTATTAAATTTTTCTGCAGAAGGTCTTTCGCCATCAACAAATCTAGCTAATCTAAGTAAATTAATTGCCATGTCTTCCTCTTATTGTAACTTTAAGTTTAATATGTTTTCTACGTTGGGGTTTATAGTAAGGAAATTTGCGCCGCCTAAACCTGTACCTAGAAAACGCAAATTATCTCCATTGACATCAAAGTCATCTTCATTCTTTTTTATACCAAAACCATAAGGTATATTCAAGGAGTTCACGCCCTTAAGATGTACAGGCAAATCTAATATTAAATCAATAATATTAGAATAGATTTTATTTCCAGTAGCAGGATCTGTACAAGTACATTGCAGTCTAGCGGTTCTTGGAAAAAAAATCTTGTATTGATAAACTAACGATAGAGCGTTTTGTCCGAAACACTCTGGGATATTTTCGTTTATATCAAGAAGTAAAGCACCGTCAATAAATTGTTTTGGTATTACTTTTGTATATTTCTTTAATTCATCGTTCCAATAATAAAGCAATCTATCAACTAAAGGAGGATACTCCCCTGTTGTGTCTTGCTCCATAAAATTTAAATATTCAGAAATATCATTTATTTTGTTTATACCATTGTATCTTAGCGTTTGAAAAATAGTGGCATCTTGTAAATTTCTTAAAATACTTGATTGATTAAACAATATTGATTTGCCTGAAGTCTCTTTGGAAATAACCATCATTAAAGATTCATCGTAAGGAACGTTTGCATTAACAAATGCCTTTCCAAAATGATTGGAAACCTTAGTTATTGGTAGTTTACTTAAACCTTCAAAAAAGACATAAGGTTCATCTATAATATTTTTAAATTCTACTTCCACTCCAGAAACAATTTGTTTAAAACCATTGTAACAAGTTGCAGTAATCCTAGTTTGATCAATCCCAAAAAATAATGGTCCAAAAGAATTTTCACCAATAGCTTCTTTATCACATCTTAAAACAATACTTGATACATGTTTTTCACTTGGTGATATCTGAATAATACCATTGTTTCTATTTAAATAAATTGGTTTTAAATTTAAATTTTTATCTTTGCGATTTAATTTTGTTTGGTCATTTAAAGCTTCGTACTCAACTAATGGCAATGCTGCATAAGTAATAAAAAATTCAAACTCTTGCTCTTTATCAGATTGGTATCCTGTAGTATCCAAAGTTACATAACAATTTTCTTTTAATTGATTTAAAGTAAATTCAAATGGATTTAAAACAATTTGAACTTGCTGCAAAATATTTCTATGTTTACCGTTATAAATAGCTTTAGCAAAAAAAGAATTGTTGTTTTTATTGTAAAAGCTAAAAGAACCTTCATTTGGCCAGAAATTATCTATATCAGATAAGTAAAAAGATCTATTAGATTCGTTATAATTTGTTATAAAATACTTATTGTCAATTCTGTAACCAGATGTTCTAATTACACCTTTTGTATAGTCAATATCAAAACATTTTCGTAAATTATTTTGTGCACTAATTTCATCTAGCTTAAATATATTGTTTACTAATTCCCATTCTTCAATTTCTTCTGTAATATTTGAATAAGAGTATAATTTCAAACTATTTGGTTTAATTGGAAAATAATTAGTATAAATGATTCTAGAAGAAAACTTGACTGATGCACCTTTGTTTTCAGAATATTTTTTTAAATCTTCATAAGTCTTTTCATTAATAGATTCTAAGAGATCTATGTTTATTTCATTTAGATCAGATAAAATAATTTTTGTTTGATTTTCTAAATCTTGAATTTGGTATTGTTTCTGTTTATCAAATTCGCCATCTACAAATTCGTATTTAATAAAAGGAATATTGTTAAATTCGTTATCTCTTTTATAATACGCAATTTGAATTGTAGAGATTCCAGTTTGATTGATTGTTATCTCTTCAGTCTCAAGTATCTTAGATACTGAGTAATCAGAAAAGAAATGTTTGCTATCGTTATAAACTGTATATTCTCCAGTATTTAATATTGGCGTCCATTTACTTTTTTCAGTCAAACATTCAGAATATTCACACCCAGATATAACTCCTCCATCCCATTGGTTATTTAATGTTCCTTCTATTTATTTATTTTTAAATCCACCAATATTTTTTTTAATATCATTTCTATTTACCTCAGGATTTAACGG
>CAYRJB010000081.1:0-3587 GCA_964424485.1 uncultured Actinomycetes bacterium | reverse complement strand
ATTTACTTCATGGCTTTGCATATTTCGATCTGGTTGATTGCACTTGGTGGATTTATGGTCGGTGTGATGCTCGACCTCTGGGGAGCCATCTGGGGAACGGCTCTGCAGAAAGAGGTGCCGCGGGAGGCTCTGTCGCGTGTATCGGCCTTTGATGCCTTTGGATCGGTGCTTCTGCGCCCCGTGGGTTTGATTATTGCGGCGCCACTAGCTGATTGGATTGGCCTTACCCAGACCTTGGAAATCTTCGCTCTCGTCACTGTTGTTGCGGTGGTCGGCAGCCTGCTTGTTCCAGAGGTCTGGAAGATGCAGCCGACAAACAGGAATGAAATCTCAGATACCTCTAAGGAATAGTCCAATTTTCTTTCGGGTTTACCTATTTATATAAGCCCATCAGTTTTAAATCAGTTGGATAAATCTGGAGGAATGACGTGAAGGTAAATGGTTTCGGAAAAGTCTTCATCGGCTTTGTTATCGGTGCATCAACTGTCGGGGGTATAGCAACTGCGGCCGGAACATTTAGCGACAATGGTGCAAATGTCTGTGCGACGTCATCGGGTGCATTGTATGCACAAAACAGTGATGGCTCATGCGACAGCGGCCAATCCAAGATTTCAATCACCAATGGTTCGATTAAATCTATCGTTCAGAAAGTCTCGCCTGCTGTTGTGACTGTGAATGTTTCACTTGGCAATGGACAGGGCGATACAGGTTCAGGATCGATCATTCAATCATCGGGTTCGACTTCTTATGTTCTAACAAATAACCACGTTGTGGAATCTGCTGATGGCCAAGGAACAATCAAGATTGAAACAGACTCTGGCGATCAATATTCTGCAACAATTGTCGGTCGCGATGTGAATTATGACCTTGCGGTGTTAAAAGTAAATAAAGGTAACCTTGCAACAATTACGATCGGGGACTCCTCTTCCCTTGCAATCGGTGATCCAGTAATTGCATTTGGTTCACCACTAGGACTGAATGGAACAGTGACATCAGGAATTGTCTCTGCTCTCAATCGTCCTGTGGTTACACAAGGCACATCGGTGAATTCATATGTGAATGCGATTCAAACTGATGCTGCAATCAATCCAGGAAATTCTGGAGGCGCGTTGACAGATAGCGCTGGTCGTTTAGTTGGCATTAACTCTGCAATTGCATCAACAGGTGCGAATGCAGGAAATGTGGGGCTTGGATTTGCTATCCCAATAAACGAAGCAAAGCGCGTTTACACAGAGATTATTACTCGCCCTGACCATAAGAGCACTCGTCCAATCCTCGGTGTGTATTTCGATAATAACTACACCGGAGTAGGCGCACGCGTCATCCAATTGTCTAAGGGTGAGGCTGCAGAGGCTGCTGGTATTCCAGTCGGCGCAGTCATTACAAAGATCGATGACAAGCGCATCTCAGATCAACTATCTGCGATTGTAAAGATTCGCTCCTACACACCAGGCACGACTGTCAAAGTCACAGTGAATATGCCTAATGGTGGTGGAACCAAGGTCTTCACAGTGAAGTTGGGTGCAACCACCAATTAATAACAGCTAATAGAATTGCCGCATGGCGCGCAATCTGATCAATTTAGAGAACGCGTCCAAAGCATTCGACATTCGCCCTCTTTTAAATCAGGTCTCACTTGGTTTGAATGAGGGCGAACGTATTGGTGTCGTCGGTCGCAATGGTGGCGGCAAATCCACGCTGATGCGCGTGATGGCAGGGGTCGAAGCATTAGATGAAGGTCGAGTATCGATTGCATCATCCGCGCGTATTGGTTTCTTATCTCAGGTGGATGATGCGGGAGAAAGTGCGACTGTTCGCGATGTAGTAATCGGTGATGTTGCAAAACATGAATGGGCATCTAACTCCAAAGTCCGCGAAGTCTTACACGGTCTCTTTGGTGGATTCGAAGATGAAATTTTAGATCGATCTTTTCATTCTCTCTCTGGTGGCGAACGTCGCCGAGTATCACTTGCAAAGTTATTGATTAGTGAGATTGATGTTTTGTTGCTCGATGAGCCGACAAACCATTTAGATGTCGAAGGGGTCGCGTGTCTCGCTGATCACATCAAGTCGCGGAAAGATCTGGCCGTTGTTGTGATTACTCACGATCGTTGGTTCCTCGATGAAGTCTCAGAGCGAATCTGGGAAGTAGTCGATGGAATCGTCAAGGAATATGACGGCGGGTACTCGGCATATGTCTTAAGTAAGGCAGAGCGCCAACGCCAAGAGGCAGTCGAAGAAAATAAGCGCCAGATGCTGGTTCGAAAAGAGCTTGCATGGCTGCGCCGTGGAGCCCCAGCTCGTACAGCAAAGCCTAAATTTCGTATTGAAGCTGCAAATGAATTAATTCAAAACGAACCTGAGATTCGAAATGATGCAGAGCTCTTGAACTTTGCGCAGAACCGTTTGGGCAAGACGGTTTACGAATTGCAACATATCGCGGTTTCTGCTGGTGACAAAGAATTGCTCCACGATGTTTATTGGAATATTGGGCCGGGAGATCGCGTAGGAATAGTCGGCGTCAATGGTTCAGGCAAGACAACTTTGATGCGCACGATCGTCGGCGAACATAAAGTTTCTGCAGGAAAGATTGTCACGGGCATAACCGTGAAGCCTGCATTTCTCTCTCAGCACTTGGAAGAGTTAAATCCCGAGTGGCGCGTACTAGAAGCGGTCGAGAGAGTCGCAAAGTATGTGGAGATCGGTTCTGGGCGTGAACTATCTGCATCCCAACTCTGCGAGCGACTTGGTTTTGACCGCGAATCCCAATGGACACCAGTCGGAGATTTATCGGGCGGTGAGCGACGTCGTCTGCAATTAACGCGATTATTGATGGATTCTCCTAACGTCTTGTTACTCGATGAGCCCACCAATGACTTCGATGTCGAAACTTTGACTGCACTAGAAGATCTACTCGACACATTTGCCGGAACTTTGCTCGTCATCTCTCACGATCGATATTTCCTTGAACGAGTCTGCAATCGCTTTATGGGATTGATGGGCGATGGGACTTTGCGCGATTTACCCGGCGGAGTTGATGAGTATCTGCGTCTGCGTCATGCGATGGATGTAGAAGAAGTTGTTGTGGAAAAACCTAAGGTTATTGCTTCTGCGACGGTTGCCAGAGATGCTAAGAAAGAGATTGCTCGTTTAGAGAAGCAAATCGAGAAGAGCGATGAAGAGATTGCTCTCTTACAGAAAGCCCAAGAAGAGGCTGCTTTTGATCATGAAAAGTTGGCGAAAGTATTGGAAGATTTGGCTAGCGCAATGGAGAAAAAAGCCGAGCTAGAGATTGCCTGGCTTGAGGCTAGTTCGCTTTACGAACAGCACTCGCAACAGCAGTAGCAACGCGTGGGTCAAAAACCGACGGGATAATGAAGTTCGCGTTCAACTGATCGGACGAGACGCACTCTGAAATTGCATTAGCCGCGGCAATCAACATCTTGTCGGTGATCTTGGTGATTCCACCATCGAGCAAGCCGCGGAAGATTCCAGGGAATGCAAGGACGTTGTTGATTTGGCTGGGCTGATCGCTACGACCTGTTGCAACTACGGAGGCGTACTTGCGAGCAATAGTTGGGTCGATC
>CAYRJB010000080.1:0-3642 GCA_964424485.1 uncultured Actinomycetes bacterium | reverse complement strand
TTGGCAATTACACGCTCCGGCTTCACATACCAGCGACCAAGGCAAATCTGCTGAAGATGAGGTCCTTGAAAATATTGCAGATGCTGATATTAAGAATGCGCTCGCTGCCATGCCCGAAGAATTCCGTATGGCTGTCTATATGGCTGATGTCGAAGGCTTCTCTTATAAGGAGATTGCAGAAATCCAAGGGATTCCAGCAGGAACAGTAATGAGCCGCCTCCATCGCGGTCGTAAGTTATTGCGCGAATCGCTCGCGGATTACGCGAAGGAACGCGGATTTGGTAAAGATATTAGTAAAGGGGGTGGCAAATGAGTTGCGGCAACCCACACGAGACACCATGTCATGATGTCCTTCATGCGATTGTTCTTTATGTAGATCGAGAGTTAGAAGATCAAAATCAAGTCCAAGCTATAGAGGTGCACGTTCAAGAGTGCCCACCTTGCCGCGCCGAAATGGAACATGAGGCAGCAGTTCTTGCGACCCTGCGCAAGCGCATGAGTGATTGCTTCTGTGAAGAAGCCCCACAGGCGTTGATTAACAATATTTTGGCTCAGAACATTCAGCTCGCCCAACAGATGCAGGCCCAATTCTTTGGCTTCCCACCGGCGCAACAGATTGTTACCCAGTACAGCCGTACCGAGTTCACTGTGGATGGGGTTACGCACTCCATTGAAATTGAAAGTACAGAAATAACTCACGAGTTCCCAGAGGATAAGTAATCCACCGACTAAGTTAGTTGCGTGAACTTTGATGAGCTTCTAGGGGCAGTTGGCCTCGCATCGATGTCTGTGCGCCCCGGCGATACTTCTGTTGCAATGGGGCTCAACGATCTATCGACTGTCTCATCCACTGCGATTCTCAATGCCATCGAATCTGCCTGTAGCGCTGCAGTTATCGATCTCCTTGAAATCAGTGAGACAACTCAGACTGCAAAGATTCAGATGGAAATCCTCACTACTGTTTCAACAGGTGAGGAGATTGTTGCCAATGCCCGTTGCATCGAGGTTGAAGGTGATCTCTTTACATTCGAATGCTCAGTAATGCATTTAGAAAGAACAATCGCCACTGCATTAGTGCAGCGGCGATTGGTAGATCGTGTCTCTTATATGGCGCGCATTGCGGCCGAGAGAATTAGTAACTAGTTATTTCTTGGTAGCCCAGAAAATTTCTGCAATCTCATCAATCTTTGCAAGCAATTTATCTGCAACTGCAACATCCATTGAACCCTTGGTTCCGCCTGCACCAGCAAGCTTCGTTGCCTCATTGAAGAGGTTGTGAAGGTTGGGATAAGCCTCGAAATGATTTGGCTTGAAGTAGTCGGTCCAGAGAACCCAGAGGTGGTGCTTTACAAGCTCTGAACGCTCTTCCTTGATTGCAATCGCGCGAGCCTTGAAAACCTCATCTGAGGATGCTGCGTACTTTTCGATTGTTGCCTTGATGGATTGAGCTTCGATCTTTGCCTGAGCAGGATCGTAGACACCGCATGGTAGGTCGCAGTGAGCGAGAGCAGTGACTGTTCCCGCATAGAACTTCTTCAACATATTTCTCTCCTTTGACTTCGAACTGTTACTTGCTGTCCTTAACAATGTGCTTAACAAAAAATGACGCGCTTTTATTCTTCGTAAACCGCTGCCAGGTGTGTGAGACTACTCCACCTATGGGAATGTTGCCTCTTCGCCGAGTACTCGTTCAAGGAGACTCGATGTTGCCGACCTTTAAGAACGGTCGCCTATTGGCCTTCCGAGGCCCTTATGACGACCCGCAAAAGTATGTGGGTCGAGTTGTACTGATTGTTCGACCACAGTTCCCAGGAACTTTTTTTATCAAACGCGTTAAAAGAATCGAAGAGGGTGGTCTCTGGGTCGAAGGAGACAACCTCGAGGCATCAACTGATTCACGCACCTGGGGTTTAATCCCAGCAGATCAAATTGTTGCCGTAGCCTTCCGCAAATAATTAGCGGGTGAAAGCCTCAGTCAACAAAGCGTTCTGCTCTTCTTCATGCAAGTGATGTGAACCAGTTGCAGGTGAAGCAGTAGCACGACGTGAGACGCGACGAAGTGTGCGATCACCTAGATGCTCGTGGGTACGAAGTGCAATGTATGGATAAGCGCCTTGGTTGGCTGGCTCATCCTGAACCCAGAGCAAAGTCGCACTTGGATGTGCATTCACTTGTTCCATGATCTCTTCAAGTGGGAATGGATAGAGAAGATCCACACGAACGATTGCCGTGCTCCATTCACCCAACTTTTCACGTTGAGCAATGAGGTCGTAGTACACCTTGCCGCTGCAGAAGATGACGCGTGTTGCATTTTGTACGCGATCATCGCCAATCACCTTGCGGAAATGTCCTGTGGTGAAATCTTGCATGCTGGATGCAGCAGCCTTCAAGCGAAGCATTGACTTAGGTTCGAAGACGATCAACGGCCTGCGCGCATGGTTCTTCATGTGCCAGCGGAGCAAGTGGAAGTACTGCGCAGGAGAAGAAGGTTGAGCAATTGTCATATTCTGCTCGGCTGCCAACGTCATGAAACGCTCGATACGAGCGGAGGAGTGGTCTGGGCCCTGACCTTCATAACCATGTGGCAACAAGAGAACAACTCCAGAACGCTCACCCCACTTTTGAAGTGATGATGAAATGAATTCGTCAATAATTGTTTGTGCTCCGTTGACGAAATCACCGAATTGAGCTTCCCACATCACGAGAGCTTCAGGGCGTTCTACGGAATATCCATATTCAAAACCGAGAGCTGCATATTCAGAGAGTAGTGAATCAAATACAAAGAATTGATTCTCATCTGTAATTAATGAGCGAAGTGGAGTCCAATCTTTTCCACCATTTTGATCGACTACAACAGCGTGGCGTTGTGAGAACGTTCCACGACGCACATCTTGACCAGCAAGGCGAATTGGATGGCCTTCAAGAAGAAGAGATCCAAAGGCGAATGCTTCACCTGTAGCCCAATCAACTGTGCCGTCATTAATCATCTCAGCACGCTTTGCGAGCTGTGGCGCAAGACGTGGGTGCGGAGTGAATCCTTCTGGGACTTGAAGATAGGTATTTGCAATCTTGCGAACAGTCTCTTCAGGGATTGAGGTTTGTACCTGATCTGACTCTGGCGGCATTGGCTCACGGAAGTTCGGATCAGATTCAGGTTCTACGTTATGGACGGCGTTATATGTCGCATCAAGTTGTGCTTGGTAATCACGCAATACTTCTTCAGCATCTTCTACGGTGATATCTCCACGGCCAATCAAAGCCTCTGTATAGAGTTTACGTGTAGAGCGCTTCTGCGAGATGAGCTGGTACATCGTTGGCTGTGTATAGCTTGGTTCATCGCCCTCATTGTGGCCACGTAGTCGGTAGCAAACGAGGTCAATAACGACATCTTTCTTAAATGCCTGGCGATACTCAAATGCAAGACGTGCAACGCGAACAACTGATTCAGGATCATCGCCATTGACATGGAAAACGGGAGCACCAATCATCTTTGCAATATCTGTGCAATAACGAGATGAGCGGCTGGACTCTGGAGAAGTTGTAAATCCAACTTGGTTATTAATTACAACGTGGATGGTTCCGCCTACGCGATAACCCTTAAGCAATGAGAGGGAGAGGGTTTCAGAAACGATTCCCTGACCA
>CAYRJB010000079.1:0-3937 GCA_964424485.1 uncultured Actinomycetes bacterium | reverse complement strand
CCCAGAGTCATAGCAGCCGCCGAAGCCATGACCACTGCGCCTCTTTCTATGAGGCGGTGAAGGGCCTCTGCTGCACCGTTTGATTTCCAGACACGAAGTGCATAACTGGGGCTGCCAGGACCAGAAAAGACCCAATCCGCTTGATCGATGAGCTCAGTCCTGGAATTTGTTCGTCGCAATTGAACTTCGCTGATAGGCGCTCCAACGTTAACTTCAAAGTAACCTTGTATTTTCTTAGTTAGTTCATCAGCATTTTCCTGAAATCCATATGGGGTATCAAGATTGATTCTTAGGGCATCTTTTGAAAAACGTTTCACAATTTTTTGATGTGGAGTCACCATTACTGGACTGTTTTCACCAGATCCCATAAGTGTCAAAATGCGTGGCATATATACAAGTATGCTGGTGTTTTGGATTTATTGCACCTTTTGTAGGTATCATTTAAATAACATTCACATAATAGGAAAATCTCAATTGATACAACGTATAGCTGACGCATTTAGAGAAACAGTGTCGGGTGACCCCGCCGGCGCTCCTGCCTGGGTGAAAGAAATAGAAGATTCAAATGGTGAAAGCCTTTATGGGCCCGATAGCGCGGTTTGGGAAGTCCACGGCAGTGTGTCAACACTCATCGGGGGAATTCGCGCTCTGTTACTTCAAGCCGCCCATCCAGCAGCCCTTGCAGGAGTGAAATCCCACTCGCGATATCAGACTGATCTGCTCGGTAGATTGCAGGGAACTTCTCGTTGGCTCACCATAACGACTTTTGGCACGAAAGAATTAATTGAAAAGGAATCGCGAAGAGTGAACGCGATGCATTCCCGTGTAAGCGGTGAATATCCAAAGCCAGATGGGAGCACTGATTCCTATCAAGCAAAAGATCCTAGATTCTTGTTATGGGTTCACTGCGCTTTTACAGAATCCTTTCTCGAGTCTCATTTAATTTGTCATTATCCAATCAAGAATGGTGCTGACGCTTACGTACGTGAGTGGAGTGAGAGTGCAAAGCCTCTTGGTCTTCTCAAGGCGCCACAATCGCACGCAGAATTAACTGCAGAGATTGATAGATTCCTTAAAGAAGAACTCCTCTATAACGAAGCGACGGAAGAAGTGATTGGCTTCATTCTCAACCCACCGTTTGGTTTCTTTGCAAAACTCTTTTATAAACCTTTAGCTAAAACAGCGATTAGATCTTTGAGTCAAAACGAGCGGAAATTGCTCAAATTGAGTAACCCTTCAAAGTTGTGGGAATTCGCAGCCAGATCTAATCTCAGGCTGCTCCAAATCGCCCTCGGTTCACATCCACCAGCTCAAGAAGCCGCTTTGCGGAGGTTAAAACGCAAACCGACTACTTAACAGCTCCGCTTGAGATGCCGGATATGAATTGCTTCTGAAGTACAAGGAAGAAGGCAATGATTGGAACGACAGCAAGAAGAAGTCCCGCCATCGCTTGTCCGTACTCGGTCGAATACTGGCCGTAGAAAAGATAAGTGGATAGAGGAAGCGTTTGTGTCTCCTCGGTCAACACCAAGCGAGGTAGAAGGAAGTCATTCCAAATCCAAAGCGAGTTAACGATCGCAACCGTCGCCGTGATCGGACGTAACATTGGGAAGATGATTTTCCAGAAAATCGTGAAATCGTTTGCGCCGTCAACAGATGCAGCCTCGTCAATCTCTGTTGGAATCTTAGAGATGAAACCATGATACAAAAATGTTGAAAGAGCGACTCCAAATCCTTGGTAGAAGAAGATGAGTGCAATTCGGTTGTTGATTGAAACGAACTGAGCAAAAATCGCCATAAAAGGAATCATCAGAGCCTGAAATGGAACAATCATTGATGCTACAAGGATAAGGAAGGTTGTCTTCGTAAATTTATTCTTTGTGCGGGCTAAGTAATAGGCAAGCATCGAGGAAAAGATAATCAAGATCGAAACACTGAAAAAAGTAATGATGATTGAGTTAACAAGTGACCTAAAGAAGTCCATCTTCTGAAGTGCTTGCTGGAAATTGTCCCAGGTGAAGTTTGTCGGCCAACCTATGGGATTAGACAAAATATCGAACTTGGGTTTGAAGGAATTAAGCAAGACCAAGAGGAATGGGGCCACATATGCAACAGAAAGGAATAGTCCAACTACGAAGATTGCCTTCTTCCCAATAGAACGTTGGGTAGTCATGTTTTTCATTGCTGGACCTCCATACGCTTACTTACCCCGACTTGAACGAGAGCGGCAAAGGCCACCATAACGAACATCAAAACTGCCTTCGCCTGGCCAGTTCCGAAATGGCCGAAAGCAAAGGCTTCTTGGAAGATGTGCAAAGAAATTAATTCAGTGGTTCTGTAAGGCCCACCACCAGTAAGTGCAACGTTGACGTCGTAAGCCATAAAGCCGCCGCGCATTGTTAAGAAGAGTGAGATCGTAAACGCCTGCGCCATCAACGGGACTTTGATTGCAGTCAAAGTACGAAGCGGCGAAGCACCATCTACTTTTGCTGCTTCAAGCACATCTTGCTCGATGCTGATGAGGCCTGTGATGTAGATAATCATCATATATCCAGATGATTGCCAGATAGTCACGATGATAAGCGCCCAAAACGCCTTATTTGTATCGCTAAGCCATTGGTCTCTAAAAATTGGGAGATTGAATTTTTCAGATAGTGAAACAAGCGCGGTATTAAATATGAATTGCCAGATAACTCCGAGAATTACACCGCCGATGAGGTTTGGAATGAAAAAGAAAGTTCGGAAAAGATTAGAACTCTTTAATTTTGCTGTAACCAAAAGCGCTAATCCAAAAGCAACAACGTTGACAAGAACCATTGAGACTAATACAAACTTGATGGTGAATCCAAGAGTTGTCCAAAAGGTTGGATCGCTGAATGACTGTTTGTAATTATTTAAGCCAGCAAACTTGGAATACTTAAAACCATTCCAATCGGTAAAGGTTAGAAAGAGTCCCTGGGCGAACGGGTATACAAGTACAGCTAAGAAAATTGTCAGCGGAACTGCACCGAAAATTCCAAATCGCTTTAATTGTTTTACTCGCTTCGACTGGCTCATCGAATCTTCTTTCTAAAAATTGTTGGGAGTAAAGAATAGCGAGGCCATCCCGAGGGGTAAACCCCCAGAATGGCCCCAACTCATTTCTAGTTTCCTAGTTCTGACTAGTTTCGACTAGACGGTTTGAAGAGAATTACTTCTTCGCTCCGCGCCATGTCTTAACAGAACCCTTCCAAGCAGCTTCGATTGCTGAAGCAAGCTGAGCTGAAGTGATCTTGTCAGTGAAGTATTGCTGCATTGATACCTTGCCGATTGCTTCTTGCAAACCAGCTGGGTAGTAAGTGTTAATCCACTCAAGTGTCTTATTAGCCGCTACGTATTTAGCGATTTCTTTAGACATGAATGTTGTTGGTGGAACGTTCCAGTTTCCATAGACAGGGATGAAGCCCATGCCGCCACCGGTCTTGGTTGTTGGATCTGAAACGTGGTGTTGACCAGCTGATGATGTATAGAGCCATGTCAAGAAGTCAACTGCACCCTTACGCTCTGCAGCGGTTGATTGGGTGTTGTCGATCATGAAGTAGCCAGGTACGCCAACTGGAATTGAATCGTTGCCGTATGCCTTTGCATCTGTGCTGATTGGCAATGGCATGATTCCAAAGTTTGCAGATGCTCCCTGAGTAATCAAGTCAGGCTCAGTCCAGTTACCTTGGAAGAGGAAGCCGTACTTGCCTGAAGCAAGGTCAGCGATGGATGCATCATATTCAGCATCTGTGAGGTTGACCTTGGACTTGTTGTACTTCTTGAGAAGATCAAATGTTGCCAACCAGTTCTTGAACACTGGATCAGCTGACAAGTTCTTTGTGCCATCAGCAAGACCATCAAGAACAGCAAGGCGAGCTTCATGTGTCTTACCAGCGTTTGCATGGTAGATGTTTGT
>CAYRJB010000078.1:0-3961 GCA_964424485.1 uncultured Actinomycetes bacterium | reverse complement strand
GATGTCCCCTGGGGGCTAACAGCCCCTTTCGAGGCAAGGGTGCAATCTTATGGGCAAACTCGCCGAAGGAGAAATCGGCCCATTTTGACCCCCGGGCTACGCGGGAGGGGTATAAGCCTCGTCACTTAAAGCCGCCTCGAGGGTCTTGGTGAAGACCTCCAGAGGTTGAGCTCCACTTATTCCATATTTTCCATTCACAACAAAGAAGGGAACTCCAGTAGCACCCAGTTTCGATGCCAATTGTTGATCGTGAATAACTTCATCTCTGTAAGAGTCGGACTCGAGGATTGCTTGAGCTTGCACGCTATCCAAACCAACGCTCGCCACGAGGGTCAAAAGATCTTTATGGGTGAAGAGCGAACCTTGCTTCTCAAAATAAGAGGAGAACATCGCCTCCATTAACTCAGTTTCTTTTTCTTGAGTTCGAGCCCAAAGAATCAGCCTATGAGCATCCATGGTGTTTCCCGAAAGAGTGTCCGACAGGTTGTAGCAAAGTCCCTCGCCATCAGCGATCGAACAAACATTCTCTTGCATTGCAGCCACTTGTTCGGCGCCAACTCGATACTTCTGCGCTAAATATTCTGATGTAGGTACCGTTTCATTAAGATCTGGTTGTAATTGAAAAGCGCGGTGTGAGACTTGAAAATTTATCTGAGGGAATTGTGCGATCGCTTTTTCTAAGCGTCTATGGCCGATAAAACACCAAGGACAGACCACATCAGACCAAACATCGATTCGCATTATTTTTATTTGA
Organism: uncultured Actinomycetes bacterium; assembly: GCA_964424485.1. Lineage (GTDB taxonomy): Bacteria > Actinomycetota > Actinomycetes > Nanopelagicales > Nanopelagicaceae > PALSA-747. The sequence continues at coordinate 3,207 of CAYRJB010000078.1, read as the reverse complement.
ATCCCTATTTCAGCAAATCTGAAATCTCTACACCCAAGCGACCGAGACGTTCAGCTCCACCATCAAAAGCGGTCAGAACAAAAGGTTTGTTATCTGGTGCCAAGCAAAAAGTGTGTTCGAAATGAGAACCGTTTGATTTGTCGGCCGAGACTACCGTCCAATCATCGGAGAGAACTTTTGTGCGCGCACTCCCCCTTGTGATCATCGGCTCGATTGCAAGCGCCATCCCAGTTTTTATTTCTGGGCCGTGACCTGGCGCACCGAAATTAACAACGTGCGGATCCATATGCATTTCAGTGCCAATTCCATGTCCACCATATTCACGAAGAATTCCATAGCTGCCATGTTCATTGATATAGCTCTCAATCGCATGAGATATATCGCTAAGGTGTCCGCCTACTTTCGCAGCAGCAAAACCTCGCCACATTGATTCATCACAAATATCCATAAGAAGTTGGTCTTCTGGCGCAATCTTTCCAATTCCAATCGACCATGCGGCATCTCCATGCCACCCATCAACTATCGCTCCAAAATCTACCGAGAGAATGTCGCCCTCTTGAAGTGGTCGTTCTGTAGGAATTCCATGAACGATTTCGTGATTTACAGAGGCACAGATGACGTTTGGATAACCGTGATAGTTCAAGAAAGAAGGAGTCGCATTATGAGATTTCAGAACATCAACTGCGATTGCATCGAGTTCGAGCGTAGTGACCCCTGGCTTTGCAGCCTCTTTCATCTGACGTAGAGCCTCGGCAACAACAAGACCTGCTTTACGCATTATCTGGAGCTGCTCCAGGGTCTTGATTTGAATCGCCATATTAGGAGACCGCGGTTTTGAGGGCAGAGATTGCGCGTTGAGTAATTTCTTCTACGTCGCCTTCTGCCGACATTGAAATCAACAGCCCTTCTTCGCGATAGAAGGAGATGATTGGCGCAGTCTGTTCTGCGTAAACACTTAAACGATGTTTAATAACCTCTTCTTTGTCATCTTCGCGCTGATAAAGATCCCCACCGCATGCATCGCATTTGCCATCGACCTGCGGCTTGTTGAATTCAACATGGAATGAAGCGCTGCAATTCTTACATGTACGACGACCAGAAAGACGAGCGATGATTACTTCATCATCTGTAGCAAGTTCTAGAACCGCATCAAGTGGAGTTGATTTTTCCGCGAGAGCTGCACGAAGTACACCGGCTTGAACAACATTTCGTGGATATCCATCGAGAAGGAATCCATTTGCAGTGTCAGGGTGAGTTAGACGATCCTTCACCATTTCATTTGTCACTTCATCAGGAACAAGATTTCCTGAATCCATATATTCCTTGGCCTTAAGTCCAAGAGGAGTTCCCTCTTTAAGGTTTGCTCGGAAAATATCTCCAGTAGAAATGTGTGGGATACCAAAGTGCGCAGCAATGTGAACCGCTTGAGTTCCCTTACCAGCACCTGGTGGTCCAACCAGGATAAGACGCATTAGCGGAGGAATCCCTCGTATGAACGTTGCTGAAGCTGGGACTCAATCTGCTTCGAAGTATCAAGACCAACACCGACGACAATCAAGATCGCAGTTCCACCGAATGGGAAGTTCTGAGATGCATTGACGAGTACAAGAGCGATGATTGGAATAATCGCAACGAATGCGAGATAGAGAGCACCTGGCGCAGTGATGCGAGAAAGCACATAAGCGAGGTAATCACTTGTTGGCTTGCCAGAACGAATTCCAGGAATGAATCCGCCGTACATCTTCATATTGTCAGAGACTTCATCAGGATTGAATGTAATCGCTACATAGAAGTACGTGAAGAAGACAATCAAAGATGCGTAGAGCAAAATGTAAATTGGGTGATCACCCTTAACAAGATTGCGCTGAATCCACACGGCCCATGCAGCCTGCGAACCAGAGAAGTTCACGATGAGCGATGGGATGTAGAGCAAAGATGAAGCAAAGATAATTGGGATAACGCCGGACTGGTTTACCTTGATTGGAATATATGTTGATGTTCCACCATAAGTTTGACGTCCTACTTGGCGCTTTGCATATTGAACCGGGATACGACGTTGAGCCTGCTCAACGAAAACGACCGCAGCAACAATTGCAACACCAACGACAAGAACAACTAGGAATGCGAAGAGACCCTTTTGAATCTTGATTGACCACAGCTGGGTTGGGAAACGTGCGGCGATAGATGTGAAGATCAAGATGGACATACCGTTACCGATACCGCGATCTGTAATCAATTCACCGAGCCACATAATTACTGATGTTCCTGCTGTCATCACGAAAACCATGACAAGAATTCGTTGCCATGAAGCATCAGGGATGATTGCAAGCGAGCAACCGCTGAAAAGACGACCAGGTGTGCGTGCTACTGCAATCAAACCAGTTGATTGGAGAACGCCGAGACCGATTGTGAGGTAACGGGTGTACTGGGTGAGCTTCTGGTTGCCTGACTGGCCTTCCTTCTTCAAAGCTTCGAAGCGAGGAATAACAACAGTAAGAAGTTGAATAATGATTGAGCTGGTGATGTAAGGCATGATGCCGAGCGCGAAAACAGAGAGCTGGAGAAGCGCTCCACCAGAGAACAAGTTAACGAGACCAAAGAGGCCGCCGTTATTTGCTTGTGACAAACACTCTTGGATGTTCTTATATGAAACACCAGGTGTTGGCAGGATTGAACCGAAACGGAAGAGAGCCATGATTGCGAGAGTGAAGAAAATCTTCTTGCGCAAATCTGGAGTCTTAAAGGCCTTGCCAAATGCTGTCAGCATTTAATGTTCCTATCTTCCGGTTTCTTCCGCTTCGATTAAATCTATTTAATGGTTATTACTTTTTAGAGACAGTCTTAGATGATCCGCCAGCTGCTGCAATCTTTTCCGTTGCAGAAGATGAGAATGCATGTGCAGAGACGTTGACCTTGACGGAAATTTCGCCATTGCCAAGTACCTTCACTGGATATCCATCGCGAACTGCGCCCTTCTTAATGAGATCAGCAACAGTCACATCGCCACCCTTTGGGAAAAGAGCATTGATTGTTGAAACATTGATTGGCTGATACTCAACACGCTCTGGGTTTTTGAAACCACGGAGCTTTGGAAGACGCATCACGAGTGGCAACTGACCGCCTTCGAAGCCGGCACGAACAACGTTACGAGCACGTGTTCCCTTGCCGCCACGACCTGCAGTCTTACCCTTTGATGCTTCACCGCGA
>CAYRJB010000077.1:0-3991 GCA_964424485.1 uncultured Actinomycetes bacterium | reverse complement strand
GAGTTTTGTGCGCATCAATGGAACACCCATCATGGAAGCCGCTAATTCATCTTCACGAATTGCAAGCCATGCACGGCCAAGACGTCCGCCACGAATGCGAAGCGATACGAATACCATCGCAGCTGCAAGCACGAAGTAAATCAAGAATTTCCAACCAAGATCAAAAGGTCCAAGGCGCTTTGATCCGATACCAATGATGTCGACTGGAGAAATGCCTTTCGTACCATTGGAAATGTTGAAGCCACCGATGTTTTCACCGTTGGTGAAAAATTGAGGAATGATTTCACCAAATCCAAGCGTGACAAGAGCGAGATAGTCTGACTTCAGACGCAATGTTGGCGCACCGATGATGATGCCAAAGAACGCTGCAATGAGTGCGGCAATAAACATGACGAGCCAAAACGACAAGTGAATACCTGGAAGATTTGGCGCAGCCATTGAGCCGAAGTGGATATTTACTTGATAGAAGAATCCTGACATAAACCATCCAGCGGTGTAGCCACCGAAGGCCCAGAATGCAACGAAGCCAAGATCTAGCAGGCCTGCATAACCAACAACGATGTTAAGACCAAGCGCGCAAATCACCCATACAAGTGATTCATTCACCGTTGAAGGTGGAACCCAGGTTTGAACCCAATCTTGGACACCTTGAGGAGTCTTATCAAGACCATAAGTGAAGAACGCCCATGTAGCAAGCGAGATTGCAGTAAGCGAAAGAGCCCATGTGCGTTGAGAAGTATTTTTAGGTTGAGTTTTCTGATTCTTGTTAGTCATCCTTAATACCTCACACCTTCTCAGTCATTGGCTTGCCGAGCAAACCTGTTGGCTTAAATACCATCAAAAGAATCAAGATGGAGAAGACCACGGTCTGCGACCATTGCTGGCCAAGGCCGATAGGCAGACCATCGTTAAGCCCTTGAATCAATCCAATAAGAATGGCACCAAGAACTGCGCCTGCTAGATTTCCAATACCTCCAAGAACGGCAGAGGTAAATGCAATGAGACCTAGTTGATACCCAAGGTTATAAGCAGTGAGGCCGCGAGTTTGCTGGAAGAGCAATCCAGCTACACCAGCTAGTGCGCCACCGAGTGCAAAGGTAAAAGAAATAGTCCGATTGACATTGATGCCCATGAGGCGAGCCGCATCCTGATCTTGCGCTGTTGCGCGCATTGCTTTGCCTTGTCGAGTTTTGGTGACAATAAAGGTAAGAGCCACAAGAATTGGGACAGTTACGGCAAAAGAAATAATTGTTGTGTAAGGAAGTTTTACTTCACCTAACATAAATGCTCCACGAGGTAGAACACCGTTCCATGTCTTTTGGCCAGAACCATTCCAGCGTAGGCCGATAAATTGGAGCATAAATGAGACGCCGACTGCAGTGATGAGAGGTGCAAGTTTTGGCGCACGACGCAAACGACGATATGCGAATCGTTCGATAATCACATTGAGTCCTGCGCAAAAAACCATAACGGAGATAAGCGCGAGACCAAAAGTGAGCCAGCCTATTGGGGAGGATTTTTCTTGATGGAACCAGAGCGCAATAAAGTGGGCTGAGAACAAACCACCAAGCATAAAGAGATCGCCGTGTGCGAAATTAATGAGCTCAATAATTCCATACACCAATGTGTAACCGAGCGCGATAAGCGCATAGAGAACACCATTTGCAAGACCGATCAAGGTGACGGCAGCAAATTGAGTAGGTGATTTAATAAAATTGATAACGAGCCAAAATGAAACTAATAATGTAGCGATGATGGCGAGACCACGTTCGATGATTCGTCTGCGAGCCTGTCGCTGCTGATATGTCACTGCTGCCACGTAAACCTCTTTGTTCTTCGATTGGGCCAGAATTTCTAGATGCTGCACTCTACACAGATAAACGGGGTCCGCCTATGCGAACCCCGTTCACCTTTTACATATCTTCGGTTAGAAGAGAGCTGTTACTACTTGACTGTCCAAGCCTTAACAGTTGTCTCTTCGTTGCCCTTGATAACTTCGATTGTGATGTCCTTAGCAAGAGTGTCACCGGAAAGAGTTGAAATCTTCAATTCCTTACCGAGAACAGATTGCTTTGCTGGGATTGAGATACCAGAACCGGAGAAGACAGCCTGAGTTACAGACTTGCGTGTTCCATTTGACTTAGCAATAGCTGCCAAGATCACCTGAACAGCTGCAACGCCGTAAAGTGGGTAGGAACCAACTGGATCCTTGCCGTATGCCTTCTTATATGAAGATACGAACTTAGCGCCTGCACCCTTTGGATCATTTGCAAGGAGAAGGTCTGTTGAAAGACCAGCAAATGAAAGGTACATGCCTTGAGCTTCTGGCATCTTGTTGAGATCTGGATAGCCGGTGAAGCCATCTGGACCCATGAACTTAACCTTTGTGTTATCGCCAAGAACATTGAACTTATCCTTAACGAGCTGTCCACCGTTGTTGTCGAAGATTCCGCCGACATAGACCATGTCAACGTTCAAAGACTTAATCTTTGTGAACAAAGCTGTGTAGTCAGTCTGCTTTGCATCCCAACCTTCGCCGTATGCACCGGATGACTTAACATCAAGACCGATCTTCTTAGCTTCAGTTGTGAATGCCTGAGCAACACCTTGACCGTATGTCTGAGTATCGTTCAAAACGTAAACAGACTTAACGCCAATTGACTTTGCAAACTGCGCACCAGCTGAACCTTGGTTGTCATCTGTTGTGCAAACGCGTGCGTAGTTGCGTACACCCATTGGGTAGTAAACATCTGGCTCACCTGGGTTCCAAGCCTTTGTAAGACCTGGGTTGGTGTTCGCGTTTGAAACCATGAGCATTGGACCCTTTGGATCCTGGTTCAAGATAGGTGTGATGATCTTTGCACAACCTGAGTTGTACGTACCCATAACAGCAACTTCATTCGCGTTCTTTACGTGAGCTTGTGCATTTGATGCGCACTTAGCTGCATCCCATGAACCAGCTGCTGCTGTTGCGTTGTCGTACTTCTTAAATGTGATTTTGAAATTGCCGGCCTTGTAACCGATCTGCTTGAGATAGAGCTCAATTGCCTTGTTGGTTGAGTCATTTGAATCAAATGCTGAACCTTGAAGAGGCAAGTCAGATGAGATTACGAGAGTCTTTGCTGCAGCCTCTGAAGAAGCAGATGCAACAACAAGACCTGTTGTTGCAAGCGCTGTGGCTGCGACAACTGCTACAAAACGATTGAGTTTTGTCATGATCGTGAGGTTTTACCTTCCTGTTAACACCCCAATCAGCGATTGGAGCTTTTTCCCGGGACAGGGAGACGGAAAGGCTACCTGTGACCAGTCCAACGCTCAACAGATTTCAGGAGAAAATTGCCAAATTTGGATTACGTTTTTGTTACTTAATGGAGCTCGGACTGCAAAAACGGGGCTATTGCTCGGGCACAGCGTCTGGACTGATAACAGCCAGTGCGACCTCTTTCATCGATATACGCCGATCCATCGCTGCTCGCTGAATCCAGGAGAAGGCTTCTGGCTCGCTGAGATTCAAAGCTGCCATCAAGATTCCCTTGGCTCGATCAATGATTTTTCGAGTCTCCAATCGCTCGTGCAGATCTGCGACCTCCTCATGGAGTGCGCGAAGTTGAGCATGGCGCGAGATTGCTATCTCAATCGCTGGCACAAGATCATTGATCGTAAAAGGTTTTACAACGTAGGCCATTGCTCCTGCATCACGTGCGCGTTCAACAAGTTCCTTTTGGCTAAAAGCCGTCAACATTAAAACAGGCGCAATATCAATTATTTGTTCAGCAGCAGAGATCCCATCGAGTTCAGGCATTTTTACATCAAGAATTGCAAGATCTGGTAGATGTTCTTTAGCTAATGAAATTGCTTCGACTCCGTTAGTCGCTTGTGCAACCACGAGGTAACCCGCCTCAGTTAACATCTCAACGAGATCTAGACGAATGATTGCTTCATCTTCTGCAACCAGAATTCGTGCTGAACTTTTCTCTGGGTTACTCACGTG
>CAYRJB010000076.1:0-4001 GCA_964424485.1 uncultured Actinomycetes bacterium | reverse complement strand
ATTACTCCGAGCGTGAGTGTTTGTATTGCAATGGCGATGATGGTTGATCCGAAAAGGATTGCTGGGTTGTGGTTCTCATCCAAGCGACCAGATTCATTGCCACGGAGCTTCATCCAAATGGGGTAGAAAGTCTTTGGTCCAAACCATATCCCGCCGCTGATAAATGAAACGATTGTCGCGATTAATACGCCAATGAAGTTCAACCCATGTAATGTCATGAGTGAAGTTTACTTCTTCTTACGCTTAGTTTTGCTTTTAGCTTGATCAAAGATCCGTTTGGAATGATGTTTTGTCTTATTTAATAGGACTTCTGCCCAAGCAAATTCAGATGCAAGAATTGCGAGACCGGCGATAATAAATGGAATTCCTGGTCCTGGTAAGACCATAAAGACAAGGCCGATGACGAGGAGGGTCACTCCGATGGTGGCAACGACAACCCAACGGATTGGGTGAGGAAGCCTCTTCCAAACCTTGAGCGAACGCTCGACATCCTTTTTAAAGTCTCTATTCATTGCTCGTAGCCTAAACTGTTCTTGTCTAACTTTTGCCAGCTATTACCGGGGTGTGGATATGTTCTCTTTCAAAGCACTTAACATCGCACTCGTTCTTGTTTATTCCATTGGCTCAGCCATCTGGGTCAGCACTGGAGACAACTGGTATCGCTCTCTCAATCAACCCTCTTGGCAACCACCTGATTGGGTCTTTGGCGTTATTTGGCCCTACAACTTCATTGTTTTAGCCATCGTGGGCTGGTTGATTGCTTCTCGCACTGATCGTTCAACAAATATCGTCTGGTCATCTTTACTTGCTGTTGGAGTTGTTTGTGCACTCCTATGGTCTCGAATTTTCTACGTTAACCATCAGATACTTCTTTCAACACTCTTTCTTTTAGTTGTTGCGATCTCTGCTGTGATTTTATTTATCCTATCTGTGAACAAGATTGGTGGGGTTGCTCTTATTTTGTTGCCGTATGTACTCTGGGTGAGTACGGCGACTGTTCTTAGTTATTCATACTCGAGGCTTAATTAAATGCGACTCGCAACGTGGAATATTCTCTCTGGCGCGCCATTGCGAGAAGGCGCCAATCTTTTTGATGCAATCAATCAATATGCTGTAGATATATTGGCTATCCAAGAAGTAGATCACTTGCAAGAGAGAAGCTTTGGTCTCAAGACAGTCGAAGCCATCGCGGAGAGATGTGGGTTTTCCTATTGGATATTTGCACCAGCATTAATTGGAACTCCCGGCTCACACTATTCAGTTCCCACCAATCACATTACTCATCTGGAAAAAATTGAGCTAACCACCTCTTATGGCGTCGGCCTACTCTCAAAAGTTCCTGTCTCTCACTTTGAAGTCCTAAGACTTAAGAAAGCTCCTTATGGTTTGCCTCTATTGGTGGCCTCTCCTAAGGGTCAAAGAGTTATGTTTGTTCCAGATGAACCACGTGTTGCCATTGCAGCAATTCTTGAAGATGGAACTGTTGTCGTCACCGCGCACCTCTCTTTTGTCCCACCATTCAACTCTTTACAACTTCGCAAAATTAGAAAGTGGGCGGAGGGATTGGGTGATCGCGTCATCTATCTTGGAGACTTTAATGCGCTTATTTTTGGTAAAGCCGGGCTTCAATCTCTCAATAAGCAGAAAAGTTATCCCGGTTGGAACCCGAAGCTTAAATTTGATTTTATTTTGAGCGATGAGTTTCAAGGCGCTCCTGTTGATCTGCCCTATCTTGGGGTGAGTGATCACAAGCCCCTGGGGATAGAGATCTGAGTTGCTTTCGGCAAGTCTGAACTTATTCACTTCTTTTTTGGGAATTTGTTGAGACCATAGAGCATTCTCTATTCACAAAGGAGTGGATATGGCATCTCGTGTTCCATTGGATATAAGCCCGGAGCGTGCATCGAGCCTGCGTCGATATAACGTTGTTGCTGGGCTCTTTCACACAATTCAAGCAATAGCAATTCTTGTACTTTCAAAAAGTTTCTCTCTTCCAGTCTTCATCAATTACCTTCAAGATCCTCCGATTCCAGGAGCAAAATTTGAACGCGTTGAAGTTTTCTCTTTCCCACTAGCGACTGGCGTCGCCCTCTTCTCAATCTTGAGCGCACTTGCACATTTCTATGTAAGTGGCCCTGGTTATGATCGCTACATCAGCGGTTTACGCAATAAACAAAATATTGCCCGCTGGGTTGAATACTCCATTTCATCAACTTTGATGATTGTTTTGATCGCAATGCTTAATGCAGTCTGGGATATCTCAACCCTGATTGCAATTATTGGAGCCAACGTCTCAATGATTCTCTTTGGTTGGTTACAGGAGAAGTATGAAGAACCTGGGAGCGGCAGCTTGCTTCCATTTTGGTTTGGATGTTTAGCCGGAATTACTCCGTGGATCATTATGTTCTGGTTACTAATTTCGCCAGGAAGTTCTGCTAATCCACCAGGGTTTGTCTATGGAATTGTGATTTCTCTATTCCTGCTTTTCAATTGCTTTGCCCTTGTTCAGTGGTTGCAATACAAAGAAATTGGGAAATGGAAGGATTATTTGGCTGGCGAGAAGACATACATAACGCTCTCGTTTGTAGCAAAATCCCTTTTAGCCTGGCAGATTTTTGCCGGCACTTTGATGGGCAATTAATTTCCCAGAATATTCTCAGGAAATCAGGCGTGAGTTTTTTTGAAACTTGCGCCTGATTTGAGCACACTACAGCCATCAAGGGGAGTACCCCACCTGCTGGATATCGTCAGTACGTTACGAAAGTAACCGGTATCTAGGTCGTAATTCGACGGCGGAGACCTTGTGTAGCTAACGCACACAAGGGAGTAAGTAGATGCAGGTAACACATTCAACATGGGCGCTATTGATTGCCTTTGTTCTCATCACTCTCGCAATAGATCTCTTTGCACATCGGGATCATCGCGAAATTCAATTCAAAGAAGCTGCTATTTGGTCAACGGTTTGGATTGGATGTGGACTTTCGCTGGGTGCCATCATTTGGATGGTTTATGGCCGCGAATATGGATTGCAATATCTCACTGGCTATGTCGTTGAGAAATCGTTAGCGGTTGATAACGTCTTTGTTTGGGGATTGATATTTACATCGCTCGCAATCCCGCTTCGTTACCAGCATCGAGTGCTGTTTCTTGGCGTAGTAGGAGCTCTTTTGTTCCGTTCTTTTCTCATCCTCGCAGGTGGTTTCTTAATCCACGAGTTCTCATGGACTCTCTACCTCTTTGGAGCTTTCCTTATTTTTACTGGCTTCAAAATGTTTATTCAGCGCCACGAGGAATTGGAGCTTTCATCCTCGAAGTTCTATCAATTATTGATGCGTCGTTTTAGAGTCGGTGAAAATCTCGACGGCGAAAAATTCGTCACGCGTAGTAATGGTGTTCTGATATTTACACCTCTATTTATCGCTCTTGCGATGGTCGAATTCATGGATTTGATATTTGCCTTTGATTCAATTCCTGCAATATTCGCAATCACCGAAGAACCGTTCTTGGTTTTTGCAAGTAACGCACTTGCATTACTTGGATTGCGTTCCATGTATTTCTTGATTGCTAACCTTTTAAACAAATTTGTCTATCTTAAAGAGGGTTTATCCGTCATTCTGATTTGGGTTGGCGTCAAAACAATTGTGAGCCATGCTCTTTTCAAAATCCCAACACTTGTCTCACTTGGAGTTATTGCCCTCGTTATGTTGATTTCAATCGCAGCAAGTATTAAGTCCCAAAAGAATGAACTAGTTAAGAAAGGTGAAGAGTTGTGAAAATCGTTACCAAACACATCAAGGTTCGATATTCAGTAATTACGCCCGATGGTGTCCAGAGCTTTTCTTACTGTTATTGGGTGCAAGGCTCTGAGTTGATCAAGACAGAAAATCCTGTGGCATAAAAAAATCCGCCTCGGTTATGAATTGATTCTTATAACCTTGGCGGATTGTTTGTGGAGACTAGGGGAATCGAACCCCTAACCCCCTGCTTGCAAAGCAGGTGCT
>CAYRJB010000075.1:0-4002 GCA_964424485.1 uncultured Actinomycetes bacterium | reverse complement strand
GTGACATCATCGAGAATTACCTTGTCACCATGCGCCTTGCGCGTCTTCTTCATCGTGTAAATGAACTCAGCCATAGGACGAAACCTTACTGGGTACAATTGCCAAGTACGACATCTGCAGGCGCCTGTAGCTCAGTCGGATAGAGCACTCGCCTTCTAAGCGAGTTGTCGCTGGTTCGATTCCAGCCAGGCGCGCATTGTTTGTTTAATTTAAAGCATAAGAAAACCGGTTGGGCTCCCTCGAAGCGCCCAACCGGTTTTCGTTTATTGCTTACTTAGTTATGCCCCGAGCTTTGCAAGCTGTGAAGCGAACTTCTGTGCAAAGGCATTGCCCGGTGTGTAAGCACCGAAGCCTTCCTTTGGATTGTCCTTTGCGCAGTTGTTTGCAAGGTAATCAAGAGTCTTCTTGATGCCAGCTGCCTTTGCCTTGTCACCATAGTTTGTAAGTGCAAGTGCGTAAGTTGTAGCTGTGAATGGGTATGCATCATTGTCCTTAGTTGCATAATCAAATGTAACTGTTCCGTCAGCAGCAACAGTTGCTTGTGCAGCAGCTGCCATTGCTGATAGAGATGAAGGAGTGATTGCGTTGCCAGCAGCATTGATCACGTTTGTGATTGCTAGGTTGTATGGAGCGTCAGCAAATCCAACTTCAGCGTATGTGATTGAGTACGGAGTTGCCTTAACACCATTAGCTACATCGCCTGAGCCTGCTGCGCCACGGAAGTGAGCTGGGTCAGATGTGATGTCACCAGGGAATGCTGTTGCGAATGAGTCATTTGGAGCCTTTGTCCAGATTGCTGGATATAGCTTGTTAAACGCACGTGTGAGGTTGTTTGAAGTACCTGAGTTCTTTGTGCGGTAGAAGACTGTGATGTCCTTGTCTGGAAGTGTGCGGTGAAGTGCAGAGACTGCAGTGCGAAGAACGATTGGTGCTCCCTTTGCATCCTTTGCAATCTGACCCTTTGCATCCTTCTTGTAGATAATAGTTGTTACTGAGCGGTTGTTATCAGCAACGATTGCTGGATCGTTCCACTTCTGAATCTTTCCTGCAAAAATCTTTGCAAGAGTTTCTGTTGAAAGTGTAAGTGGCTTATTTGATCCACCAAGGTTTGTAAGAATTGCAACTGGCCATACGAATGCTGGCAAGTGGATCTGACCTGCAATTGGAGCTGCGTCAACTGAGTCTGAGAATGCGAAATCGAATGAACCGTTGTGGAGACCTGTCTTTCCATCACCAGAACCAGTTCCGTTGTAAGGGAAGTCATCTCCTGTTGCCTTCTGGTAAGCAGCCTTACATGCAGCCATGAGGCCGTTCACTGATGAAGCTCCGCCAGCTTTCCATGTTGTTGCAGAAGCTGCGGGAATAATTACTAATGAAGCTGCAGCAACGATTGCTGCGATCTTCAAAGAACGTGACTTGTTCATTAAGAACCCTTCGATAAATGGACTTGATGTCAGGGCTAAATTTAAGAACTCAGAGAAACTTGCAGTTCCTACAGCGAGAACTGTCTCAAAACACTATATGAACAGCAGGTTAATCAATTGAGAGCTAGCGCACGAGAGCTACTTGCGTACCTTCTGCGTTCCAAGAGTTCTTGCCGCAATAAATAAGGCAAGCACGAGAATAAGTAGGATCAGGATGCCAGACCACGCGCGCTGAATAGATTCAGGAGTTCCAAGTGTTAGGCCCTTCCAAACATAGAATGGAAGTGCACTCTGGTAATCCTTAAACGGATTGAGATTGAGCTTGTCTGCGCCACCGATTGTGAAGATGAGAGGCGCCGTTTCGCCAGCAATACGAGCAACACCCAAGATAGTTGCAGTGATGAGGCCGTTGCGAGCGGCTGGAACAACGATAGTTGAAACTGTCTTCCATTGAGTTGCACCCATTGCGAGTCCTGCTTCGCGTAGATCATTTGGAACCAAGAGCAGAACTTCCTGCGCAGTACGTGTAACAGTCGGAATCATCAAAACTGTAAGTGCAAGCGCACCCGCTGCACCTGAGGTCTTGAGTGGGGTAATCAAAATTACAGATGTGAAGATGAAGAGACCGGCGACAACCGAAGGGACTCCTGACATCGCTTGAACGACAAATTGAATAAGACCTGAACCTCGACCTTTGATTTCCGTGAGGTAGAGCGCAGTCAAAATTCCGATAGGCACGCTAAGAATCATGGCGATTGAGATGAGCATCAGTGTTCCAACTAACGCATGGAGCAGCCCACCGTTTCCAATTGGATCAAGGAAAGAAGCATTAAACATATCGGTCGTAAATAGATTCCAGCGAAGTCCCTTAATACCGTTCTTTAAGGTAATGAAGAGGATGCTTCCAACAGGCAAGAAGACCATGGTCGCGCCGACATAAATTATTGATGATGCAATCGCATCTGAAATTGCTTTGCGACCATATTTACGAGTCTGCAAAATTACTCGAACAAGAGTGAATAGAAAGATAAAGGTAAGTGAGAAACCAATTTTTCCTTTGAGAGGAGTTACTGCAACTACACCATATGAAAGCGCAAGGACTGAAAGAATCTCAACCACAGTTAAGAGGCGATCTTTAGGAGACGCCGCCCATGGCTTGCGAGGCGTTGGAACTGCAACGTTTGTAGTGGACATATTACTTACCTGATTTCAAGGTACGGCGAACGATGTAGTTCGCAGCGAGATTTACGAGCAAGGTCATCAAGAACAATATGAAACCTGCTGCAAGAAGGCCTGTGGTTTCATCTCCAGTTGCCTCTCCCCACTTAAGGATGATGAGTGAAGCAATATTTCCACCAGCTCCGTAAAGCACATGGAAGTTCGCCTTAAATACGATATTAAGAACTGTAAATACTGCAACGGTTTCGCCAAATGCACGACCAAGGCCAAGCATTGCTCCACCGACTACACCACTGCTGCCGAATGGGAATACGACTGTGCGGATTACGCCCCACTTTGTGGCACCCAGCGCATATGCAGCTTGAACGCGATCGAGAGGTGTTTGAGCAAATACTTCGCGAGAAACAGAGGTGACGATTGGAATAATCATGATTGCAAGAACGAGGCCAGCAATAAATGGCGAGCGCTCAAAGAAATATTGTGGAGTTGAAAAGACTGGAATCCAGCCAAGGTAGTGGTTAAGGATCTTCGCCCAATATGTTGCCATCGGCATGAGTACGAAAAATCCCCATAAACCGAATAAAACAGATGGGAATGCCGCCATTAAATCGACTACTGAGACCAACAATGTTCGAATTCTTGCTGGTGCATAAAAAGTTAGGAAGAGCGCCATCGCAATTGAAAGAGGTACGCCAACGACAAGTGCAACTAACGAGATAAGTACTGTTCCTACCAACATCGCACCAATTCCGATGTGTGTAGTCGTGCCTGCATCGGTCTGCGTTACATCCCAGCTATATCCGGTTAAGAATCCAAGACCCTGTTTGGAGAAAGTTTGAATTCCACGCACCGCGAGAAATGTTCCAATGAGTGACAAGAGAATGAGTGCAAACATTCCAAATGAAGTAACAACTCCTCGAAAAATCTTGTCCGATGTGCGCGGCAAGGTCGTGATTTCTCGCGGATTTGGGATCGGTTTTTCGATAGTTGCACTCTGAGACATGAGGCGAATCTTGGTATCGCCCCATAAGTAGAAGAGATATAAAAGGTGAACAGAAGGTGAACGCATCCTTAAATCTGGCTACCAGCGATAGAGTGCGCCCATGGCTGCTGAGCTCCCTCATCTCATCTGGATTGATTGCGAGATGACGGGACTCGATCTGGCAACCGATGCCATGGTGGAGATCGCTGTTTTGGTTACCGACTCTGACCTGAATGTAATTGGAGACGGCGTCGACCTAGTTATCCACGCTACGCAAGGTCAGCTCGATGGAATGAATGATTTTGTACGCGAGATGCACACCAACTCCGGCTTAATTACCGAGATTCCACATGGCATCTCTATTCAAGACGCCGAAAAGAAAATCATCGCTTACTTGGAATCTGCAGGGACATCTGC
>CAYRJB010000074.1:2378-4017 GCA_964424485.1 uncultured Actinomycetes bacterium | reverse complement strand
ATCATTGTGCAACCTGCAGCAACTGCTGGGCCGATTTTGCGCGTAGCCATCGCCGCAGGGAAATTCCATGGGGTGATGAGAAGTGATGGACCTATGGGTTGGTGGGTAACGAGAATTCTCTTATCTCCGCTGGGGGATTTACGAAAATCTCCCGGAGTGCGAACTGCTTCTTCTGAGAACCAACGGAAGAATTCGGCGGCATAGAGAACTTCACCTTTTGCATCGGTAAATACTTTGCCATTTTCCATCGAGATGATCTTTGCAATCTCATCAGCTTCAGCGACCATAATTTCAAAAGCCTTGCGCAAGATTTCACCACGAACGCGTGGAGCCAATTTTGCGAAGGAGGCTTGTGCATTTGCAGCGGCATCAACCGCAGCGGCGCATTCTTTATCGCCTGCAGTCTGTACTTCGGCGATTACTTTTCCAGTGGCGGGATCGTGCACCGGGAGAGTTCCGTTGCCCTTAACCCACTCGCCATTGATATAAAGGTCTGTTTTTACGCGTGAACTCAAAGCCATAGGTTCAGCATACGCCCGCATAACAAGTACGATTATCAAATGGCAAAGAGCTGGAGTGATGACGCACCGGCCCCCAAGGTCCTCCAGGAACACGCACATCTGCGCGATCCCCTTCGTTATCGCATCAAGAGAACCCTTCTTGGCAATCCCCTCAACCGCCACACACTTTCACACCAAAGACTGTCAAAGACGTATGCCCTTGGCATTCTCTCTTCAGACTGCATCTCATCATCTGCATATGGTTCCGAACAGATTCTTCTCGCATTGCTTCCAGCATTTGGATTGGCGGCATACGGCATCTTGATGCCAATGACTGTTGTGGTTCTTGCAGTCTTGATCATCGTGACATTTTCATATCGCGAAGTTGTACAGATCTATACAAAATCTGGCGGAGCATATGTTGTTTCGCGCGATAACTTCGGACCCGTTATTGCACAGCTTGCAGCTGTTGCATTGATGCTTGATTACATCGTGACTGTTGCGGTGCAATCATCTGCTGGCATTGACGCGCTTATCTCTACATTCGCTCATCTACATCCCTACAAGATTGAAATGACTCTTGCAGTTGTTGCACTACTTCTCTACGGAAATCTTCGCGGAGTAAAAGAAGCTGGCGCAGCTTTTGCACTTCCTACATATCTCTTTGCTGGATCTCTTGCAGTTGTCTTCGGAATGGGCATCTATCGCCTCATCAACGGCACTTTGCCGGTCTATGACCCGACAACACTTGAAGGCGCTGTAGAGATCGGTAAAGCACAGGGCTTGATGAGTTTTGCTGCAATCTTCGTTCTCCTTCGCGCGTTTGCAAATGGTGGATCATCACTTACTGGACTCGAAGCCATCTCTGATGGTGTCTCTCTCTTCCGCACACCAGAAGGAGTTAATGCTCGCAAGACCTTGGTTGCGATGTCTGCAATCCTCGGAACGCTTGTATTTGGTGTCTCGTACTTTGCTTATAAGACACAGTCCACACCATTTGCATCAGGCAACCCGACTGTTATTTCACAGATTGCTAAAGCAACTCTTGGATCATCTGGTTTTGGTTCTTTCTTCTTCTACATCGTCCAGGGAACGACGATGTTGATTCTCATCGCTGGCGCAAACACTGCATTTAATGG
>CAYRJB010000074.1:0-2278 GCA_964424485.1 uncultured Actinomycetes bacterium | reverse complement strand
ACCATCTTTGCAATTGTGAAATTCACTGAAGGCGCTTGGATCATTGTTGCGATTACTCCCATTCTTGTTGTGACCCTCCTTCGACTTAACGCGCGTTATGTCAAAGAGCAACAAGTCCTCTCACGAGTTGGTGGACAAGAGCGCGCAACAAGTATCAATCGCCATGACGTTGCTGTTCTCGTAGATAACGTCGACCTTGCAACTGTTGGAACAGTTCGTTATGCGCGTTCTTTGAAACCACGTGAGATCAAAGCTGTTCACTTTGTCATCGATGATCGCCACGCAGATGACATTCGCGAGGCATGGAATTCAAATCCAAGCCTTGGTGATATTCCACTTGAATTCGTAGATTGCCCAGACCGTCGTATCCCTGCAGCTGCAGTGGATTACGCGCTTCGCAATACCCAAAACGAAGATGTTGAGTTAACACTTCTTCTTCCACGTCGCGCTTATGGCGTCATTGCAGGTCGTATCTTGCATGACCAGACCGCTGATGAAATTGCAAAACCAATCTCTCAACTACGCCGAGTCGTCGCAACCATCGTGCCATTCGATATCGACCGCGTACTCGACCACATGCGCGATACCGGCGATCAGGATGTTGAATACCACGAGGTTCATCCCGAACTTGAAAAGCGCGAAATAACTCCTGTTACTCGCCGCGTTACTGATGTCATTGCAGACGATGGCGAATCTGATCAGCACTATTCAGGAACGCTTATTCCTATTAACCGTGTCCAGTGGCGCAAACGCGCACAAGTGCGTGGCCAAGTAACTGCAATTCGCTCTTCCGCGAATGCAACCGCACCACGTGTTGAGATTGAGATTTGGGATCAAGATGCAGGAATCACTCTGCAATTCCTTGGTCGCCGCGAGATTACCGGTGTAGAGGTTGGTTCAGTCCTTCAAGCAGAAGGCATGGTTGGCGAGCATGAAGGTGCGCTAACTATTTTGAATCCACGCTACGAGATCATTTCAGCGAATAACCACTAGCTAAAGTTTTCTTCTTTGTTCGCTTATTAACCAGGAACCGCCTGCGCAGCACAGATTGTCTTGGGCTTGGACGCGGTGGTGGTGGGATTTGAACCCACGGTTGAGTTTCCCCAACACACGCTTTCGAGGCGTGCTCCTTAGGCCACTCGGACACACCACCGTCGCCGAGATTACCCGAGTTATCTAAGGTTGTTAAAAAATTTACTGAGTAACTCTGCGCATTCACTTTCTAATACGCCTGAAACAACTTCTACTTGATAAGGGTTCCGTGGATCGCGCAGTAGATCCCAGACCGAACCTGCTGCTCCAGCCTTCTCATCCCACGCACCGAAAATAACTTTCTTGATCCGCGACTGCGAAATAGCACCTGCGCACATCGCACATGGTTCTAGCGTCACAACGAGAGTGCACTCATCCAAACGCCATGTACCTAAAGTTTCACCTGCCTGGCGAATTGCAACCATCTCGGCATGCGCTGATGGATCATGAGTCTCTTCGCGCGCATTACGCCCGCGGCCAACAATTACTCCGGCGCCGTCGATAACAATCGCACCCACGGGAACATCCCCACTTGTAAAAGCTTCGCTTGCAACAGCGAGCGCATCCCGCATTAAATCTTCGTTATTAATCTTCTAACTCCGCGTATTGCTCACCAAATCCAAGTCTCCACGCAATCGCTTCAATCTGTTCATCAGGAAAGAGCTCATCGTCATTTGCAAGAGCTTCAAGCTCCATTGCAGACATTCCGTGATCTTGTAGGAGATCTACATCTCCACCTGGTTGTGATTCATCATCTTCTTCCGGTGATGGTAAATCCAAGACATCAATCAAATCGGATGCAATGTCATAGTCGAGCGCGTATGTCACATCGCTGATCATCATTTGCAAATGTGATCCCATTGCGCGGCCGACAATAAAAAATTCATCATCAATAGTGATGAGTGCAAATGTTCCACCATTGACGCGCTTTGATTTCAGAGAATCAATTACAGCTTCAAGATCTCCTGGTTCATCCATGACCTCGAGGTTCCATCTGCCATCCTCGTGCCACGCGAGTACGCCGTAGTCATCAGATGTCTCATCGACCATTTCATGCTCCTCTCGCGTGTGCTGTTAATAGTCTCACCTACATACGGGTACTACAAGGGTGTTTTCTCTCTCCTTCTTAAAGGTATTCTGTACACGTGAAAATCCATGTGGCGAATCACCCTCTCATTGCCCATAAATTGACCGTTCTCCGCGACGAGAGAACTAATTCACCAACTTTCAGACAACTTGTCGAAGA
>CAYRJB010000073.1:0-4043 GCA_964424485.1 uncultured Actinomycetes bacterium | reverse complement strand
ATGACCAATATGGTGACAAGAGGAACCCGTCCACCTACTTTGGGATCACTTACCTGGGCTGCGGCGCTGACCTATTCATTGATCTCGCTCCGTGGCCTGATGCCAGGATCTCCACCTATTGGAATCTTCGTGGATAAAGTCGTCTACTTCCCAAGCCTGATTGTGACCCTGGTCTGTTCTCTCTGGATCTTGCTCCACTGGTCTCGCCGAGAGGATTTTCAAGCTTAGTTACTAAACTACTTTCTTATATCCAACCGGACACTTACTTCCGGTGATCCGCTTGATGACCTTGCCTTTAGAGCAAGATATTTTAGAGATTGGTGCCGGTTTCGCTGAAGGCGTTGCCGATGGAGTTGGTTGTGCGGCTGGTGCTTGCGATTTCTCTTGGCTAAATTTCACTTTGACGGTTGGGGAAGAGAAATGAAAATTATATGCGCCAAGATGAATCCAGCCATTCTTTTCACTCATCACTTCGGTAGAAATATCTTGGTTGTTGCCATCAGAATTTGTCACAGAAATCGTTGCTGAAATGGGAGCGTTTGTAAAACCATAGAGACAACGGGCAAACTCTGAATTGATGTTCAAGTCATAGACGCCTTTAAATAGTGATTTTTGATCCGTATCAAAATGAGGGCCCGCGACGCGATACTGCAAGAAGCCATTTTTAAAGGCAGGTGGCTCTGATTCATAAATTGGTGCATTGGTCGTCACTATACCTAGAAACTTGTTCTTGATATTCGTGCAGCGTGAATCGAGGTTTCGCGTGGTTATAGACGCAAAATTCCAATGAGTCGAAAGACCAAATAATTTATCCGGACCTGAGTATGCCTTTAATGCATCACCCCACGATTCGACTGCCCAAAACCCATCGACCAAAGAGCCGCTGCTACCCACCGGCCCGGGACGGCTTATTTGGGCAAAGACATCGTCCCCGTTGTTATATCCGGTTCGTTTTGTGTAATCAACAAAACTCTGGGTTTTAAGGACTTGTTCCTTCGGCATTTGTACAATCAAATTGGGAGTCTTGGCTACTGTGCCTGAAATGCTGAGCAACGAATTAGTTGCACTTGATGGAATCAGCGTCACATCTGTATCTTTCATGCGACCTGAGAGCCATCCCTTCATTTCGGAGGGTACCAGCGCCCCAAGGGTTAGACGAGTATTTTCTACAAATTCACGCCGGATAAAACATCTTCCTTCTTCGACCACTAAACATTTTGCCTGATCGATTGTCATCGCTCGCCTAGTACGATCCATAATGTTTGGTATTTCGCCTACCTTTGCGTCATATTTAACTGTCTCTATTGCGGTATATGCAGGATTATTTTCGACATCAACAGGGGCAATGACAGTACTTAGGGAGACAAATTCTGCAGGCATATTCTTCGGTTTAAAGAAATTGAGATTCATATTGACAAGAAAATCCCCTAATTGCGAATCTCGCCATAGCGTTACGCCATACCCGCCAGGAACTTTATTCTTTGCACTGGCCGAAAACTTTTGTGTATCCAATTCATAGATAGGTGTCATTTCTCTGGGCGCAGTACCGGTCCCGGTAGAGATCTGCAACCCTTTAATGCAGTAATCGGAGGCATGAAACGCGCACGATGGGACAATTAGAGATCCGCTTATCCCTGTCAGATTTTGGCAGGTAGAGTCATCAAAATTCTGACAAATGTAGTTACCGCCGCCTTTGCCGGTCTTAGGATCGGGAGGATCTACCCCCTGCAAACGACTTATAAAATTGTTGTTGAGGCGTCCATCAGTTAGAGTTAGCGAGTAAGTCTCGGCTTGAGGATTTTGGAATACCTCATCGGGGAATAGATAACTGGCATGGCCCTGTACAGGGGAGATAGATATAAAAATCGCAGTGATTGCGATAACGGTTCGAGACCTCACACCGCCAATGTAGCAGCAGGCTCACTCGGTGAAATTAGAGACTTATGGGTGTTACTCACTTATTGGCCACTATCTATTGACTTTGTTTACTCAACAGTTACGCTGATTTCATGCGGGTGTTTTCTGACTCAGAACCGAAAACAATTGATGAGAGAGACGAAGCTGAATGAATAGCGCAATCGTACGCCCAGCTTTGACTCTAGCGCTCGTTGTGCCTGCCACATTTTTCCCAACGAAGGCCATCGCAGTGCAAGAACCGCAAGTTCTGAATTTTTCAGCGTCAATGGCAAATAAGACGTCTATCACGTGCCTTATGGGGAAGACAACCAAGAAGATAACCGGTGTGAATCCAAAATGTCCAACCGGTTATATTAAAAGGAATCAAGCATGAGAAAGTTTTTCTCGCGCATCGTAGGCAAGAACTTCCCCCGTGCATTTGCACCAATTCTTGGGATTCTCATTCTCTTACCTACCAGTGCTCAAGCTGGATACAACCCTATGTATGCCCAGATATGGCCCAAGGTACCTTCAATTGGATTCACCGCTAATGAAGATATCTCAACAAATATGAGAACTGAATCTTGGATTCACGGTATGTATTACGCAGAAGGTCAGTCCTCAGGGCTCTATTTTAGAGAGAAAGAATGTAATTCTGTTGATGACGAAGCTTGTGCAAAGGCAGAATCAGTTGCAATCAATGTAATTCTGCCCGCTTGCCAATCGCTTCCCATTTCTGATTGCGTCGAAGGGTTGAGTTTTACTAAAGAGGGATTAACGCCTGTTGCTGCCGAATATAAGAGCGAAAGATCTTCAGATTTTAAACAAGGGAAGCCAGCACTTAATTTACCTACAGGTGGCAGCATCAGCACCTGGCGGGTCCCGGGCGCCCTAAATTCCTTGGATACTGATTTATATGCAGTCAATGTTCATATGGAATTTCAAAATTTTAAAGGAACTAATTGCCCAGATTTAAGTGCCTGCCCATTTCATATCGCAACTTTTTCTGCCGAAGTTGTACCGATTAAAGTTGAATCTGAAACAGCATCGGATATCTGTTTATGGCGCACCAAAACAGAGTGCGGAGCCACCGGCACATTCCCCGAAAAGACTCGAGTCTCATTATCACTAAGAATTAGTAAGAATCTCACAGGCTTTCTATTTGGACGCATGGAAGATATTGATGTGGAAGTAAAAACATATAACTCATCCTTAAATCAATTGAGAGTTGAAGGTTTACCAATAAATATCCCTGGCATCTATGCCTTCGTTCCAAAAGCAGCACTTAGTTCATACCCAAAGATCGATGAGTATTGGAAGAAGTACTTAGCAACATTCAGACCTGACGAACTCAAGAATCCAGATACATTTAATCCTGGACCATGGCCACGTTTCGCACTTCCATACGCATTGGCATATGAGAACGAAGTGAAGACTAGCCACGTGGTCAAATCTGTCTGGAAATTTGGAAATGGATTCGGAACCGGCAATGGCAGCCCTTGTTTTGCTAAAACAGATTCACTTTTCGGAATTGTTTCAACAAATGCTGCCGTTTACTCACCCGATCCTCCTACATTCCGCGACGGTTCTTTAGATTTCCAAGTAGGGGGGGCGCACTATCTTGACGATGGCAAGACGCTTACAAAAGGAACTTACGATCTGGCAATTACCTCGGAATTTGCACGTTGCCTCTATGGATTTAAAGATGCCCCTATTCAGGCATCGGTTTCAATTACAACTGCGGATGGTGGTGAGCAGAATGTGGCGACTCAAATCGTTCGTCAAGATAAGGCGAAGAAATGGGTCTTTCTTTCGGCCAAGAGCTTCACATTCTCATCTCCTGTGCTCAAGGTGAAGTTGACACAAAACGCTTCTCAGCCTGACTCACCACTAGCCACGGCAAAGTCAAAGACGATCAAGTGCACAAAGGGCGCGACCAAAAAGAAGGTATCTGGCGCCAACCCGAAGTGCCCTTCTGGCTTTAAAAAGACCGCCTAGCGCGCATTTGCGAGCTGAATCCAACGCGTGACTAGCGCCACAACTCGATCCACAAGGGCGGGACACGCTGAGCGGTGGTTACCTAGCTCAGAGACGATTTCCCTTTATAAGGGGGGCTCGCCTAGAATCTCCCTTCGCGCTCCAAGAAA
>CAYRJB010000072.1:0-4120 GCA_964424485.1 uncultured Actinomycetes bacterium | reverse complement strand
GAATTTGAGAGTGTCAGACCTGCAAGATGACCGGTCGCATCAGGACGATTCGGGGTGCGCTCTCCTTCAAAATAGGGCAAGAGAGACAAACCATTTGCGCCAGGTGGAGCTTGAAGCGCCAATGTGCCGAGCTCATTATGTGTCACATTGAGAATCTTCGTCGCTGCATCGAGAATACGCGCAGCGTTGAGAGTACAAACAAGTGGTAAAAAATTTCCAGTGACATCTGCGAAACCTGCAATGGTTCCCGTTGAGTCGTGAGTAGAAGTTGTTGAGACTGCGAAGGCAGTTCCACTTGTTCCCAGAGAAACAACAACATCTCCTTGGCGCGCTCCAACTCCGAACCCAGCGCCAGCATTGTCACCTGCTCCTGCTCCGATTTTCGTTCCACCGGGCGTAGTGCCACCAAATTCCCGAGAAGTGATGATGCGAGGTAATTGGATGTCGCGAGAATCAAGAATTGATGCGGCGAGCAATTCTTGATCGTAAGTGGATGTTAGAGGGTTGAAGTAGCCAGTTCCAGAAGCATCCGATCTATCGGTAAAGAGTGTGGAAATATCACTTGAACCTGAGAGCTTCCATGAAATGTAATCATGAGGGAGGCAAATGGCGGCAATCTTCGCAGCATTCTCTGGTTCATTTTCGGCAACCCAACGAACTTTGGATGCGGTGAATGATGCAACGAGAGATGAACCTGTGCGCTGTGCAATATCTGGAAATTCATTATTGAGAGCGTGTGCTTGCGGGGCAGAACGAGTGTCATTCCACAGGAGAGCTTTGCGAATAACATTTCCCTCCTTATCAAGGAGCACCATTCCATGTTGCTGTCCTCCAATTGAAATTGCAGCTACATCCTCGAGCCCACCAGCCTCCTTGATTGCAATTTGTAAAGCGCTCCACCAAGCCTCTGGATCGACCTCTGTTCCATCTGGATGTGAGGCTTTTCCCTGCCTAACAAGTCGCCCGGTCTGAGCTTCGCGAATGACGATTTTTACAGATTGAGTGGAGGTATCTACGCCTGCTACAAGTGTGCTCACGGGTTGATGTTAGAACACTCTCTCCTTGGCAGGTAGACTTTCACAAGGTCAATGAAGACCGGCGATTCAATCACTCTTGAGATTCTTGATATATCTCGAGTAATACTGATTAAAGATGTGGTGGAGAAGATAATGCGCATTGGTGTCCTTACTGGTGGTGGAGACTGCCCAGGTCTTAACGCTGTTATTCGTGCAGTCGTCCGTAAAGGCGTTAAAGAATATGGATATGAATTTGTAGGATTTAAAGATGGTTGGAAGGGCCCACTTGAAGGTCTCACGATGCCTCTTGGCCTCAAGGAGACTCGCGGCATACTTCCTCGTGGTGGAACCATTCTTGGTTCTTCCCGCACAAATCCATTTAAGATTGAAAATGGCGTTGAACGCATCAAGGAAAATCTTGAAAAACTTGGAGTCGATGCTCTCGTTGCCATTGGCGGAGAAGATACTTTAGGCGTAGCTACCAAGTTGGATGCACTTGGAGTTCCTGTAGTAGGCGTGCCGAAGACCATCGACAATGATCTCAACAATACTGACTACACATTTGGATTTGATACCTCCGTCAATATCGCAGTCGAAGCCATTGATAGGCTCCACACCACTGCCGAATCCCATCACCGCGTGTTGATTGTGGAAGTCATGGGACGTCACGCTGGTTGGATTGCTCTTCACTCTGGGCTCGCAGGCGGTGCATCTTGCATTTTGATTCCAGAAGTTAAATTCTCACTCGACAAGGTATGCGAATGGGTAGAGTCTCGTTTCAAAGATTCATACTCTCCAATTATTGTGGTTGCTGAAGGCGCGCTCGCTGCTGATGGAGATATGGTTACAAAGGATCAAACGCTTGATGCATTTGGCCATGTAAAACTTTCAGGAATTGGTGAATGGCTTGCCCAACAGATTGAGGCGCGTACTGGAAAAGAAGCTCGCACCTCTGTGCTTGGTCACATCCAACGTGGTGGCACACCCACTGCATTCGATCGAGTCCTTGCTACTCGCTTTGGACTTCATGCAATTACAGCAATAGCTGAAAAGGATTACGGCAAAATGGTTGCTCTCCATGGCACCGATATTGTGCGCGTACCTTTGATTTCAGCTACTGGCGAGCTCAAGACTGTTAAGCCCGAGCTCTATAAGGAAGCAGAGATCTTCTTCGGATAAATTATTGGCGCGAGTATTCGTGCCTTCCCTAGAATTGGCGACCTATGACAAACATTGAGACTCTCTTTACCCCTGGACTTGTTGCTGCTCAACAACCAACGTGGCCAGGCGGCGCTGAGGGCAAACCGCTTGCCGAAGCGGTAGCAACTTTGAAGAAGTTACCCCCACTGGTCTTCGCTGGTGAGTGTGATGATCTCAAAGCCCGCATCGCAGAGGCCCAAGAGGGACGCGCATTTTGGCTGCAAGGCGGAGATTGCGCGGAGACTTTTGCATCAGCGACTGCAGACTCAATTCGTAATCGCATTAAGACTATTTTGCAGATGGCAGCTGTACTCCAATATTTTGCTAGCTTGCCAGTCATCAAAGTAGGCCGCATGGCAGGGCAATTCGCCAAGCCGCGATCAAACGATACTGAGACCCGCGATGGAGTGACGCTTCCTGCATACCGCGGCGATGCCGTTAACGACATTGAATTTACAGAGTCAGCTCGCAAACCAGATCCACAACGGCTTGTGCAGGTCTATAACACATCCGCAGCAACACTTAACTTAGTTCGCGCATTCACAACAGGTGGTTTTGCCGATCTTCGCAGAGTTCACGAATGGAATAAAGGCTTTGCGAGCGACCCTCGCTTTGGTGCACGTTATGAACAAATGGCTAATGAAATTGGTCGCGCACTTCAATTCATGGCTTCTGCAGGAGTTAACCCGGAGTCCTTCAAGACCGTAGATTTCTATGCATCCCATGAAGCGCTGATAATTGAATATGAAAAGGCTTTAACACGTATCGATTCCCGCACGGGAAATCCCTACGATGTCTCTGGTCATTTTGTCTGGATAGGTGAGCGAACTCGTCAACTTGACGGTGCCCATTTGGATTTCGCAGCGAAAATTAAGAATCCAATTGGTGTAAAGCTCGGGCCAAAGACGACGATTGATGATGCGCTCACAATGGTTAAAGTTCTAAATCCAGATAATGAACCAGGCAGGCTTACTTTCATTACCCGAATGGGTGCTTCTCAAATTCGCGAGAAGTTGCCTCCGATAGTAAAAGCAGTGAACGATTCAGGTGCAAAAGTTCTTTGGGTCTCTGATCCGATGCATGGAAATACTTGGGAATCGAAAAACGGGTACAAGACTCGTTCCTTCGATGATGTGCTCGATGAAGTACGTGGATTTTTCGAAGTGCACAAGGCTCTCGGCACCCATCCTGGTGGAATTCATATCGAACTCACTGGCGATGATGTCACTGAATGCGTGGGTGGAAGCGCGCAAATCTCAGAAGAAGATCTTGCTGACCGTTATGAATCTGCGTGCGATCCACGTTTGAACCACACACAGTCTTTAGAGCTTGCCTTCCTTGTCGCTGAGATGTTGCGCGATCGTTAAACCTTAAGAAGCTGGATACGTTTTTGAACCAAAGCAGCCGAGAGCAGGACTAAAAATCCTCCGAGAACTTGTACAAACTTAAAGGGTTCATCGAGAAAGCAGATGCCAAGTACTGTTGCAACAACTGGAGTTATGTAAGTCACTGTACTTGCGACTGTGCTTCCTGCAAGGCGAACATTTCTGAAGTTGAGGATGTAAGCAAAACCTGTGCCTAATGCGCCAAGAGCAATCATTGCCCAGAGGCTGGTGTGACTCCACGATCTTGTTTTATCTCCGTGGATTAAAACAAATGGGAGCAACATCGCTGCAGCAGCTGATACCTGTGCCGTCGCGAGGGTTGTCGAAGAGTATGAGAGGTTGCTGACAAACTTTTTAGAATATGGAAATGAGATGCCGTAGCAAAAAGTTGCAAGCAACAGAGCGCTGATACCTTTGAGATCGTTATGGCTAAGATTATTCAGCGCGCCAGTTACAAGAAGGATGCCGACAATTCCGATCGCTAGTCCTATCGCCTGATTGCGATTGATGCGTTGATCT
>CAYRJB010000071.1:0-4145 GCA_964424485.1 uncultured Actinomycetes bacterium | reverse complement strand
CAATTCTGCAGCGTCATTAAGGACACCATTACTCCAGTTGCGGATGTCAGTCGTGTCACCAGCAATCGGGTCTCTCTTCCAATACCAGCGAAGAAAGCCATAGCCTTGCTCCTCCGTCCTATTCAATAGTGCATCAATGTTTGCTACCGCAAAAGCTGCAGTATTATCTACAGCCCATTGAGCAATAGCTGGCTTGTCTAGTTTCTTCAACACCGTCGTAACACCTGGCACTACATCGCCAGTCAACGGATGCTTATAGCCAGACCCGCCGTGACCGCTACTTCTAACTCTAAGTTTTGGTTCCATCATGCACCTCCATTCCACAAAATAATCGTGAGGGTTGTGAGGATGGCTAGATTAATCCAGCCACCCCACGCACCAAGCTTACTCGACAGCACCAGCCTTGAGTTCCTTCAGAACCTCAGCGAGAACATTAGCGTCAGCCATCCATTCAGCACTTGGCTTACCGCCAGAGACACGCGCCCCTACAGCGTTAGCTACAGAGCCAGCCTGACCTGTACTACCAAGGAATGCTTTAATCTCGTTAGCGAGCGACTGAGCGTCATTCACCTTAGCTCCAGCAATCTTCTTAGCAGCTGGTGTCTGAGCCTGAGCTGGTGCTACAGGTTGAACATCCAGAGCGTCAGGGTCTGGCTCGCCAGTAGCGATAGAGAACGTCAGCAGGTTAGCAATCTTCTGCGCCTGAGTGACAGCCTTACGTCCACCCTTGTCGCCATTGTCTGCACCCTCAGCGGTTGTCAGTACAGAGAACTCTGAACCATCTTCCGTGCTGATGTATGTAGTCTCCAGAGTCACTACAGTGAGGGCTACGCTACGATTAGCGCCAATCTCACGAGTAACTAGCTGATGGTCGATGATGCGAGGTCGCACAATGACCTTGTGTTCGACGAGTAGCTTACTAATAACGGCGAGAATGTCGTCGTTTGCTACGAACTTGTAGCTACCCTGCGAGGATGGGCCGATACCATTCTTTGGAATCGTGCCGACACCTGCCTGAATTGCTGCGATAGCTGAATAAATCTTGGGTACTGCCACTTTAGTTCCTCCTTTAGTTGCGGTTGTTTCTGTCATTACTTCTCCTTACCTGCCCATCCGTCACCCTTGAAAGTGACGGCTCCAAGTTGTGGCTTCCGAATCATCGGAACTTTACACACTGTGCACTCTACCACAACATCCTCCAACATTCCATGAATAATACTCTCACTATATCCACAAGCACAAGTATACATATACTCTGGCATTATCGCACCACCTTCCCGTCAATATAAACCTCGCCACCCCACACGCCAATCACAGGCTTGTATGCTGCTGCAAATCTAGCACACTCAACTAGCATAGGGCAACCCTCACACAACTTGTATGCTTGAGATGCAAACGGCGGATTCTCTTCATCATAGTCAATGTATGGGCCAGGGTTCTGGTAACACTTAGACTTTGTTCTGTCGAACTTAGCCTCAAGTGGCTCCCAAGCTCGCTGGCTACGCTTATTCAACTTCAAATAGTTCAAGCCAGTGTACTTGCCTTGCGTACCGTCAAGCTCCGCACTAAGAATCTGGTCATACCGTTCAGCCCTAGACTTCTCTTTACGAACCTGCTTAGCCTTAGCCCGAGTACGTTCAATCTTCTTACGCTGATACTCTTCCGAGTTCACATACTTAGCCCAACGCTCCTTATCACGAATACGCTTACAAGTAATACAACGAAGATTACCCTGCGTAGGATGAAGATACAAATTATCCTCAGTCAAATCGTGACCATTCACACAACGACCACCAACAACATTCTTCTTACGAGTAGTCATCGAGTTGCAGGTACGGCAACGCAACACATCATTACCAAGCTTGCTCTTGTAAACCTGCGCATTACCGCCCTCAATCTTGTGACCCTTCTTACAAAAGTCACCAAGCTTGACCCCAGGCCCTTGTTCTGCGCGTTTTAGGCGATACTGGTAAGCATCATAATGTTTCTTACATAATCCACGTGCCTTGATGTTTTCGCTAAAGCAATCGTCAATGCTACAAATCATTCAGACCCCGCAATCTTATCGTCATGGTAACGTGAAGCAAACAAGCACACTTCACCATCTTCATCATAAATCTCAGACTCTTCATCTGTCAAATTAAACCAGTCATGCGTTGCACAGACAGGCATATCAATCCAGCCCCTCTCCACACCGAAGTCACGCCATTCATAAAAATCCATCACTTAGCCTCCTTCAAAATCTTATTCATCTCAATCGCACTTTGCACCTGAGAAGACAACACGCCACTATCATACGTGTCAAGCGCAATAATTTCTATACTGCGTACAGTATTTACCTGACCCTGACGCATCACACGCGCCATAGCCTGCTCATTCAATAAGCGATTATCTGAGCGCGAAAGCCAGAGAACATTACGAGTGCCATGTTGCAATCCATCCACGCCTTCAGCAATCGCAGAAGTAACAGCAACAAGGTAATCCAAATTACCGTCAATGAAAGCCTTCTTCCTATCCTCACGCTCCGCCTGAGACACGTTACCATGCCAAGCAGCAGCTTTATCACCAAGACGATGAACAACCACGTCAGCAAACTTACGTGAATCAGTCAAGATAAGCGCAGGCTCACTATCCCATTCATCACGCAAAATCTCCAACATAGCATCAATCTTGCTCGACTTACAATCAAGGTCAAACGTAACCTCACCGTCAGCATCAACCGAGAACATACCCAACGATGCTTGACGCAGACGCGCCCGCAACGTGATAGGAAACTCAACCACCAACGGGTTACCTTCAACCCACGTAATCATAGACTTCTCAAGCTGGTCATACGCTTTACGCTGTACCGCAGACAACTCTACATAATGAGCAGACTCATCCAACCCAACATTCAACTCAGACTCGATACGCACATAACAAGGCAACGAATTGAAAAAAGCACCTGGCTCTTTCTCGCCCACAATCTTACGATTACCTGGAGCAAAATGGTCATACTCTGTAGCACACCAACGCGTAGCCCAAATGTGAAAAGAATTAGTTATCTCATCAGGCCACAACCAACGAGTCACAGCCCAAGCACCCTCAAACTTATTACCAGTCGGCGTACCAGACATAGCCAACTTGAAACCGCCAGTAACCTGCTTCAAAGTTTTATGTGTCTTACTGTTACGATTCTGTGCGCGATGCACTTCATCAAACATTACAATGTCAGGTTTCTTAGTCCAAGTCTTAGAGCGAACCTTGCTACCTTCCCAGCCGAGACGTGTAAAGTATTCAACCCCAACAAAATAGATACCTGGCAGTTGCCAATCCCAATCAGAACGAGCCTGCTTACCCTCCTTAGAGGAACTAATCCACTTGAACGGCAGGTCTACACCCTGTCGCTCAAAAGTTACCTTCCACCCCAGACGAGTACCCAAAGGAGCAATCAGGAGAATAGTTTCAGCACCAAGACCCTTAGCAACCTCAACCGCAATCAACGTCTTACCAGCACCCATAGTGCTACCATTCAACGCGGCTCTCGTAGGCTCCGCAACAATCTTAGCAATCGCCTTAGCCTGCTCCGCCGTAGGTGTTAGTGCCTCCATCTAATCCTCCTTCCCTATATTATGTACCTTGATTTCTACAACGTAACGGTCATTATCTACACCGTTCTGATAAATCAGCATCATACCCTCTTTACGATAGTACATACCGAACTCTTCAAGCAAATCATCTTCAACATCTTCACGTAACAACATCAGTCATCCTCCTCCCAATCATCATCATCACCCAGAGCATTACTCAACGCATAAAACGCACTCAAGTTAGCACCAGCCTGCTTATCCTGCTGTGCCACAGCCAACAAGCCCAACTGGGCGTGGTGTGGTAGACCCTCAGACGTGATAGTGATATATCCGTTATGCCCTATATTGTCTAGCGAACTAGACGCTACCGCTCCTACCAAAATCCAGCCAGTAACAAACTCACGCCCGTCACCACCAGCCTTGACATATTCGTCAATGGCTTTCTCAATATGTTTTACGTCAGGTTCTTCATCAGTCAATTCTCACACTCCCATCAGGCATCTGAACATAATTCACGCCACTACCATCACCAGCATCATTCCAATAATCGTCAGCAGTATTCATCGAATCTGGAAG
>CAYRJB010000070.1:0-4163 GCA_964424485.1 uncultured Actinomycetes bacterium | reverse complement strand
GAGGCCAGTCCTTTCGCATCGCCGGATTGCCCTACATATCCAATAATGTCACCAACTTTTACAGGAGTTCCTGGTTCAAGTCCTGCCGGAATCTTCGATAAATGTGAACCGTAATATCGCACGCCATCGTCCCCGATGACAGAGATAAACAACCCGCCACGATCAGCGCCTTTATTTGTCTTCCAGGTAAATCGATCGACTCGATTTACTTCACCGATAACTCCTGAGGTTGGCGCGACGAAAGCACAGCCCACTTTGGCCATAATGTCGGTAGCTGGGTAGTTGTGATGAGCGCGAACGTAGGTGGCTTTACAGCCTTGAATAGGAAATACATAAGTCGGGGCAGCGTGAACTGGGATGGATAAAGCGAAAGAGATACCGACTGCCGCGAGCAACACTGCCTTCCTTTGCATAGCTTTATGTTATTCGAATAAGTAGTACACAAGTTAAAATCATCATATGTTTACACGCCCCCTTCTTCTCGATGGAGGGCTTTCGACCGCACTCGAAGAGGGTGGAGCAAAGTTAGATACCTCTTTGTGGAGTGGTGAGCTACTGCGATCAAATCCTGAAGCAATTCGCGCTGCACACAAAGCATATGTTGATGCTGGTGCAAAGATTCTTATTACCTCTTCGTATCAAATTAGTTATGAAGGATGTCGAAAACATGGCTGGAGTGATGAAGAGGTTGATTCCGCGTTGGATCGAGCCACTGAATTGGCACGATTTGATGGGGTTTTGGTTGCAGCCTCCGTCGGTCCTTATGGAGCGATGCTGGCAGATGGTTCTGAATATCGTGGCAATTACGGACTCACAAAAGAACAATTGAAAGATTTTCACTGGAGACGGTTGCACGTTTTATTGCATTCGAAACCTGATTTACTGGCTATCGAGACTATTCCAGATATGTTGGAGGCAGAAGCCATTATTGAAGTGCTCGAGGAATCTCATCACACTATTCCGTACTGGATTTCATTCTCATGCAAAGACGAGTTAATGATTAACAGTGGTGAGTATTTCTTCCGCGCCGTCGAATTAGTAAATCGAGCACCTCACGCGATCGGAGTGGGGATCAATTGCACCGCACCTGAATTCATATCCCCCTTGATGGAATCTGCCAAATCCCACCTTCCATTTGTGGTCTACCCAAACTCAGGACGAAAGTGGAATGCAGAGACTAAAGAGTGGGTTGGCTCACCTGCGCGAGGATTTAGCGAGTTGCAGATATTTGAGTGGAAAGAGCGTGGTGCGAAGGTAATTGGGGGATGTTGTGGGATTGGCCCCAGTGAAATAGCTCAAATGTCGGTCTAAACTTGAGGTATGCGCAAGCAGATTGCAGTCGCGGCATCTGTACTTCTCACGATAAATACTGCGCCAATTTATGCGGCGTCAACGACTACAACTGTTAAGAATTGTGTCAACATCAAAACAGGCGCTGCACGATATGTCAGTACTAAGACAACCAAATGCAAGACTGGTGAAAAGCTCGTTGTGATGGCGCTGCCACCAGTAGATGTTGCGACCACTACTCCTATTCATTATGGATTAGTTCCACCGCAAGATAACAAGATTGGTCACGATGGGGACTTTTATATAGATAAGAGCGCCAATCAAATTTATGGACCAAGAGAGAAAGGCCTCTGGGGCAAGCCAATCAATCTCACAGGTGCGACTGGACTTGAAGGTAAATCTGGAAATTCAATTCTTTCCGGAGAAGGTTATCCCTCCATCTATTTGGGAATAGAAGGCGACTTTTATCTCGATCTGATTACGAAGAAAATGTATGGACCGAAAGATGGTCGAATTGGTTGGGGCGATGGCTATTCATTAATTGGACCACAAGGCGCAACTGGTGCAACAGGTGCAACAGGACCGATGGGTCCACAAGGACCTTCAGGATCAAGCGGCGCAACAGGTGCAACAGGTGCAACGGGTGCAACGGGTGCAACGGGTGCAAGCGGAACAAGTAATTATGGTTACTACGGTGCATTCCATGACACATCGACGTTGACGCTCACTATCAACACCGCTACGCCGATTCCACTCAATACAACCGATCTCTCACAAGGTGTATCGGTAGTGAATGGTTCGCAGATTACTTTTGCAAATGCGGGTAAGTACAACATTGCATTTTCATCACAGATATACAAGCAAGATGCAGGTACAGACACCATCAGCATTTGGCTTCGGAAGAATGGGACAAATCTATCTTGGTCTAGCACCGATCTTTTTGTTTCAGGTTCCCAAAGACTTGTCGCGGCCTGGAATTTCTTTGTGCCAGCAGTCGCTGGGGACTATTTCCAAATCATGATTTCGTCATCAGGCACAGACCAGAAGACTCAAATTCTCTCTGTCCCCGCACAAACCAATCCTGACCGGCCCGGTATTCCAGGCACCATTGTCACGGTCAACCAAGTTGGTTAGTCCAATCTATGCGTGCCAAGCCTCACATCTTCTATAACGATTAAATAACCCTCTACTTTGGGGACGATTTCTCTCCAATTATCACTAGACCCTGTGTAGGGTGGCGATAAGGGGTTCAAAGCCCCGCCCTAACAGACCCTCATAGATTGGAACTTTGCTAATGCAAAGAAAGAAAGTCACATCAATCGCAGCGTCGCTTTTGATGCTGGTTTCCGTTCTCGGAATGTCAGCTCAATCTGCAAACGCGATTGTCCGCCACTGCAATATCGTGGGCGCAACTACAGTAATCGATAAGACGATGTACACATGTTCAAAGTCCTCTGACGGTTCACTCGTTTACGGAACACCTCACAAACTCGGCGGAACTCTCAATATTGTTTGCGGTGCGACCGAGGCTTGGTGCCAGGCTGAAGCAGCTGCGTTCTCCGCAAAGACTGGTGTAAAGACAACATGGGTTCGCCTATCTTCTGGTGAAATTCCTGCACGTCTTGCAACAGCAAAGAACAACCCAGAATTCGATGTTTGGCATGGATCTCCTGCTGATGGATTTGGTGTTGGTCGCAACCAAGGTTTGCTCGAGCAGTACGCCTCACCAGGTCGCGATGCAATCCCTGCTAAATACAAAGACACAGATGGATATTGGTCCGGTGTTTATGTTGGAGCTCTTGGCTTCTGCTCAAATACAAAGGAACTTCGCCGTCTCGGACTCAAGGTTCCAACATCTTGGGATGATCTATTGAATCCAAAGTTGGTTAAGGGTGTTTCAATCGCTCACCCATCAACTTCAGGTACTTCTTACACAGCTCTCTTCACCAACGTCACACGTCTTGGTTCAGAAGCTGCTGGCCTTGCCTATTTTGCAAAGCTTCACAAGAATGTTTTGCAGTACACCAAGTCAGGTGTTGGTCCAGTTGCAATCGTCGGTCGTGGCGAAGCTGCAGTTGGAGTTGTGTTCTCACATGACTGTGTTGCAGGTGCAGAGCAAGGTTTCCCACTCAAAGTCTCATTCCCATCAGAAGGAACAGGCTTTGAAGTTGGCGCAGTTGCTGTTGTAAAGGGCGCAAAGAATCCTGATGCAGCTAAGGCCTATGTGGATTGGGCTCTCTCACCAGAGTCACAAAACATTGGACCTTCAGTTGCCGCATACCAGGTACACACCAATCCAAAGGCTCGCCCAGATCGCCGCATGGTGAACTTGGCAGCTCTTAAGGTCGTTGATTACAACTTTGAAAAGGCTGCAGCTGCAAAGCCAACCCTTACAAAGACATTTGAATCAACCATTGCTACAGCTCCAAAAGCATAAGAGAGCATAGTAAGTAATAAGTCACACAAGAAGCCGTCGTTGGTGAAAGACCTACGACGGCTTCTCTGACAAGATAAAGCCGATGACAACCACAACTCTCCCTCGCACACGCTCGCGCACACGCGCTGGAGCTAAATTAGATATTGGCACCAAGATCACTCTTGTTTCTGCCTTCGTCATTCTTATTGCTTTAGTGATCATTCCGCTCATCAATATTTTTAAATATTCATTCCAGCCTGGCGGAACTGAGATTCTGCGTGAAGTATTTACCTCATTCGTTAAGAGACAGATTGTGCTTAATACAGTCTGGCTTGGCATCAGCGTAGGTTTTGTAGGAACTTTGGTTGGTTTCCTACTTGCTTATGCGCAAGTTCGCGTTAAATTCCGCGGCAAGAAAATCCTTCACGTTATCTCACTTGTTCCACTTATCTCTCCA
>CAYRJB010000069.1:0-4822 GCA_964424485.1 uncultured Actinomycetes bacterium | reverse complement strand
AGGCAGAGGACTTAAAATCCTCCAAGTGTGGGTTCGACCCCCACCCGGGGCACTCTTAAGAGAGTGCGATTTGTTTGTCGACTAAATCTCCTAAATCGATATCAATATGATTAATGATGATTAGCGCCTTGCCCTTTGCTTTTAAATTCTTGAATAGTTCGACAATTAGCCCTGTGTTTTCGGCATCCTGGGCTGAAAATGGTTCATCGAGGATCAAGATGGCGGGATCTTGAAGGAGAAGTTGAGCAATAAGAGCTCTTTGAAGTTGGCCTTGGGAGAGTTCAGTAACTTTTTTCTCTTCCAAATCTGAAATTTTTACAGAGGCAAGCGCATCATCTGCCGTTGAATTTTTAGCGCCCATCTCTACAAATTCTCGAACGGTAATCGGGAAATTAATCTCTAAAGTTTGAGTAAGGACACCGCGCAAATGCGACAGCTCAGAAGTCGTATGCCGTGAAGAGCCATTGATAAGCACCTCACCATCTGTGGGGGCAAGATCTCCGGCAATGATGGAGGCAAGCGTGCTTTTACCAGCACCGTTTCTGCCTACGATATGCAAGGCTTCACCGGAATTCAGCGAAAAATTAATATCTTTAAAAAGCTCTCTTCCGCCGCGAGTTGAACTTAGATTTTTCACTTCGAGTAATTTATTCACGGCCCACCAAACTCTTTCTTACAGCCATGATCAAGCTTGGAGCGCCGATGAGGGCAGTTACCAATCCAATGGGCAATTCATTTGGCTCTGCTGTAGTTCGTGCCAATAAATCTGCAGATACCAGCAATATCGATCCGAAAATGGCACCATGGATAAGAACTACTCGATGGCGAACTCCGATGAGCGCTCTCACGATATGAGGTATGGCGAGAGCTAGAAATGAAATCTGACCGAAGATGCTTGTGATCGCGCCAATAGATATGGAGATTATGAGAAAAGTTAAGAGCCTCACTCTCTTTGGGTCTACGCCCAGATGCCTAGCCCTCTCATCGCCCAAAGCGAGATAGTCCAATTTGGGAGATATCCAGAATGCAGCAGCGCTCGTGCCGATAAAGATTGGTACCAACAGAAGAACCTGGCTTTTTGTTGTCATTGACAGAGTTCCAAGCGACCAAAACGTCACGCCTTGTGCATTTGGCTTATTAATCATGATCGCAGTAATACCCACCACAGCAGTAAGAACGGCGCTCATCGCAATACCAGTGACTATGAATGCAAAACCATCTCGACCCAATCGAGCAATTCGATAAGTCACAATTGTTGCTGCAGCCGCTCCAATGATTCCGAGAACAATAGTTGGAGGAGTAGCTATGGTGAGTTTGAGGAAGAGGATTCCAAGCAACGTTGCAAGCGCTGCGCCGCCTGTTGTGCCGATTAAAGCTGGCTCTGCAAGTGGGTTTTTTAGCGCTCCTTGAGAGAGGGCCCCTGCAATTCCAAGTGCACTGCCGACTAAGAGACCTGCGGCGATTCTTGGGGCTCGGATATTTTGGATAATTGAAATATCTGTTGCTTCTCCATTGCCCAGAAGTGCGCGTAAAGGGTCATGGATATTTGCAACTCCTGAATTGAGAGAGATCCATGTAACTAGGCAGAGAATGATGAAAGAAAATAGAAGATATCTTTTCTTCACTTCATATCCCTTAGGGCAGCTGACATGAGATTGAGTAAACCAGCAGTTCTTGGTCCAAATGACAGTAGCAAGGAGTCATCCACGGCAAGGATTTTAGAATTTTTTCCAGCTGATGTTTGTTTGACCCCAGGCAATTTCAAAAGGCCGGCGCTACCACCAACCGATTCGAGTCCTTTGCTCATCACCAACAAGACATCAGGATTTACCGTGGCAAGAGCTTCGGCAGTGAGAGTGTTGAAAGGATTCTTCAAAGTTTTTGCTCCTACATCAATGCCGCCGAGCGAGTTAATGAGTGAGTCGGCCCCACTTCCAGGTCCTCCGATGAGGTAGATAGAGCTAGGACCACGTAGATAAAGGAAGGCAACACGTGGGCGCCAATTCAGTTTTGATTTAGCGCCTGCGATAGCAGAACTTAACTTTTCATTTAATTCCTTCGCTTTTTTCGGCTGCGCTATCGCCTCTCCAATCGCCGACACCTTTTTGGAAATGTCACTCAAGTTCCAAGCTTCAGGAATTGTGATTATTTTGATCCTTGAACTTTTCAGCGTAGATAAAGCTGAAGCTGGTCCCGTGCTTTTATCTACAATTACCAGAGATGGCTTGAGGGCTAAGATTTTTTCTGGAATTACTTGATGTCCGGAAGTAACGATTGGAATTGCCTGCAGTTCAGGAGTTGTGCTCGCAATGTCTCGTCCAACTATAGAAGTTTTGAAACCAAGTGCTGCAACAATTTCGGCAGATCCATTTGCAAGAGTGATAATTCTCTGCTCACTCTTTACTTGATTGAGTTCGATAGGTTTCACTGAACTTTCTGCAATGCTTTTGGTTTGCGCAGAAGCAGCAGGTAGAAATTGAGTCAGGAGCAGGACAAGGGATATCCCAACTCCGGTTGCTCTCTTCATAGGGCGATTCTGCCTCAAGATAACAAGTCATATTCCGACACAAGTGAAAAAACTGTCGGATAAGTTTTGCCGTAAAGGCAATTAGATTTTCCCGGTGAAGAAAATTGCACTGGGTTTGATTATCAGCGCACTTTTCGCACCTGTTTCAATGGCGGCAAAACCCGTCACCGCAATAGGTGCCCATAAAGAATCAATATCAGTTCCATCGAATTTCCTCAGGCCTGGCAGCGAAGTGCTGGTAACGGGGGCACACTTTGATGAATCCGTTGGAATCTACCTCGCTTATTGCGTGATGCCAAAGAAGGGTGAATTACCCACGCCTTGTGGCGGTGGAGTGAACAAAGCAGGAATTGGCGATGCGTCATTTTGGATTTCATCAAATCCGCCACCATATGGAAAAGGTTTAGCAATTCCATATCAACCTGGTGGCAGATTTGCCCAGAAGCTCATGATTTCTAGGTATATCGGAAAAATTGATTGCAAGAAAGTGAAATGTGCGATCACGGTTCGTGCCGACCACTTGATGTCTTCCGATAGAACCTACGATTTATTTATTCCAATAAAAATAAAATAGAGGAGAGAAGTATGAAAAATAGATTGAAAGCCGTTATTGCTATTACAACGTTATTGGTTGGAATTCCTGCCATTGCACAGGCGAAGACAACCGTCATGGGTGGCCCTTACACAAATCTGAAGCAAACTGATCAGGTGATTCATATGGCACTCAGCGGTTATCCAACAACTGCAGGGCTGTACATACTTGAATGTGTTCAGTCGGCAGACTCATCACGCCCAACGCTCTGTAACCAGGCAGCTCAACTTTGGATTTCAACTTCGCAAGGCGCGAATTTCGCTCCCTCAGCCCCAGACATTCAATTCAAACCAACGGGCACTTTCACATCTGGTTCTACTGCAGTCGATTGCACTAAGGTCACATGCGGAATCTTTATCCGCTTAGACCACACTGCGCCAACAGATTATTCTGAAGATCAGTTCATACCTCTTTCATTTGCTGCCGCAACTACAACGGGTCTGCCTGCCGATGTCATTACGGCCACTGTAAATGGCAAGACTCTGAGCGCAGCAGCTCCACTTGATGTGAATTACCGTGATGTCTTTAAGGTTGAGGCAACGGCTAAATCTGGCGTCACTGTTTCATACGCCTCACTGGCTCCAGCGTGCGCGATTAACGGTAATGAAGTGACTGTTTTGAAGGGTACCGGATATTGCGACATAGCAGTTACTTCAGCAGGCAATTCCCAATACGCCGGCATAACTTCACACTTCCCTTTGAAGTTAAACCTCGGAACTCAAA
The DNA here is from genome assembly GCA_964424485.1 of uncultured Actinomycetes bacterium. Classification (GTDB taxonomy): domain Bacteria; phylum Actinomycetota; class Actinomycetes; order Nanopelagicales; family Nanopelagicaceae; genus PALSA-747. The sequence goes on along the minus strand of CAYRJB010000069.1, from coordinate 980 downwards.
CCATTGCAGTGAAAACTTCGGGTGCACGAGGTTCAAAGATTGTGCTTCCAGCTTTAACTAACTTCGGAGAAAAAGTTTCGTATTCAGTTTCCAAGAATGTGAACTGTTCTCTGAAGGGCAATGTACTTACTCTCAATAAGAAAGGTGCATGTGTAGTAAAGGCTAAAGCAAGTGCATCAGCTGATACATACAGTGCGCTCTCTCAGACTCTGAGCGTAAAGATTAAATAAGGCTCTTTAAGCCAGCAATACAGAAGGCGGTTGTTGTCCTGATTTCATTGTCAGCGTCAACGCCGCCTTCAATGCGTTTGGTCGCGACATCAGTTGCACCTTGAATGAATGCAAGAGCTTGGGATAAATCTTTGATTTCCATTAACTCAAGTGATTCGCGCAGGGGAGCAAGAAGGGCCCGGTGCGCAGCGCCAATTTCAGCTGCACGATCTTTTGGTGGCGTTACTGAACTTAATGCCTTTGCTAGCAAGTGTCGTCCATCTGCAATATATCGAAGAGCAGCCTCTATCCATTCACCTATAGCCTTCTCTGGATTACGAGGATCTGAGATCGAACCTGAAAGCGTGGATATAAATCCTTGAAGTTCTTCAATGATGAGATCCGCAGTGAGTTCGGCTCCACTTGCAAAATATTCGTAGACTGAAGTTCGAGAGAGCCCCGCACGTTCGGCTACGGATGCAACGGTAATAGCCTGGCCGCCTGACTCGAGAGCAATCGCAGCAGCAGCATCAATGAGCTGGTGGCGACGCCAATCCCTGTGCTGAGCAAGGGTGTCAGTCTGAATCTTTGGCACGGGATGATTATTACATCCAAGAGTGTTGAATAGATACTCAGGCAGAAGCCTTAGAATCTCCAAGGCGGGGAATCTCGCTGGAGATCCTTTTTTAAAGGAAACGAAAGGGAAAGAGAAATTAATGGAAAGCTCTAATCCGGTATTTAAGCGCGGTTATGCCGCGATGCCAGGTTCAC
>CAYRJB010000068.1:0-4835 GCA_964424485.1 uncultured Actinomycetes bacterium | reverse complement strand
ACTAAGCCACAAGAAGCTGCCTCCGCTTTGGTTGTCTCAATAACTACAACCGCCGGTGGCTCGGTAGCTGCAACAAAATCGGTTTCGGCCAAAAATAATTTCATCGTGATTGATGTTTCTGGATTTAATTTCCCAGACCCGCTTTTGGATATCAGGCTTAATCCTGCTTATTCCAAGAGCGCGGGTACACAGAGCCTGGTCTCAAGACCTACCGCTACCCCTACACCCACAGCGGCTCCAGCTAAGAAGCTCACCATCACCTGTGTTAAGGGCGTTGTAACGAAGAAGATCACTGCGGTGAAGCCAACCTGTCCTTCTGGATACAAATTAAAGAAATAATCCGAAGGTCAGTGGGTTCTGACCACTTTTACCCTGCCAACAGGGGCAAAAAGGTGCATAAATAGGGCCACTCCGACCGGTTGGGTCAGTGTTAGCCAACCCTGGTTAACCCTCGAATTATCAAAGGGGCAGACAGTGCGTAAGTCACTTATCGCGAGCGTTTCATCGCTCGCACTGATCGCAGGTGTGTTTGTCGGCGGTGCGTCCAACGCAGCCACACTTCGCGTACCAAAGACAACATTCGCTGCTTGTGCTCAGATCAACGGTACATATTGCGTTGAGTCAGTTGTAATCACAACTGCACAAGGCAAAACAATTCCATTGATGTGGGTTCCAAGCGGTAATCCAGTTCCTGCAGCGCCAGCTGGTGGAGGAATTTCATTTGCACCAGTCGCGCAATTGAATGCTAAGAACCAAGTTATTCGTAACGACTGGTGGACAAACCAAATTCAGCGCGATGTGCTCACATCGGGTACTGCTGCATTCTTGGATGTCACATCTCTCATCAATACACCTAATTTCCCTGACCAAGGTGCTATTTATGATTCAACAACAAAGAAGTTTGATACAACTCTTGATCCAGAATTCTTCTCATCACAAGTTGATTGTTGGGATCCAAAGACTAAGACTTCAAATAAAGTAGCTTGGAAGGATTGCTACAAAGGTGCAGTTCTTGTCATCAAGGACGGCAAAGTTGCCTTTGAATTTGACTATGCAACTCCAGAACTAGCGGCTGCTGCATTCAAGGCATATTCGACATCGAAGTTCGTAGATCTTAAGGATCTTGCTAACCAACAGCAGATGCCTGATCTTGGCGCGAAATACGATGCAACTACAAAAACATTCGACAAGATGATCCCGCTTGTTACGCCAATTTGGGTAACAAACAATGCTCTTGTTAATGGATGGGATGTTGCCGGAACAGTTGCAACACAGCCACAAGCCACAAATGAAGTTGCAGCTGGCGCAGTTTCCGCCGATGCTGCAACCACCCCTTCTACAACAGCAACCACCGCCACTGATGCAGGTACAACAACTGCGACAACTTCCGACACCACCACTGGTGATGGAAAGACAGCTGGTTCCGTTGCTGCTCAGACAGGTACTGCTGACGTAGCTGGCTCTGCTGCTGCTCCATTGGCACCGGATTCACAGACACAGATTGCACCTCAGGTTGAAAAGGGCCGCGCTCTACAAGGACGTTGGACCACACCTGCCTGGGCAACATTGATGCTCAATAACCTCGGTTATGACGGTCTCTTTGTTAATGCAAAGTCTGCAAACGAATTCTCTAACAATCTCTTCATCGATGTGAACCCAGTCCTCACTGATAAAGACAACAAAACTTATCTTGCAGCTCAACCTGGCACATCAGGTGCGTATGCACAGAACCTTGATCCAGATATCGTCATCAAGGTTACTGTTCGCACTGGTGATATTCAGACAGGAGTAACAGTTGCAGTTGGTGTAGATACAAATGTCACAACTCAAGATCGTGGCGACTACACACTTCTTACAGTTGAAGGAACTGCAGTAACTGTTCCGCTTGCAGCAGATCCAAATAAGGATTGCACTGGCGAGACAGGAAAAGCAAAGGCAAATGTTCGCCAATTCCAGACTCTGATAATTCCTCAGAATGATCAAGGTGGATTTGGTATCGATGGAGTCTCCGGCAATCTCTACGTCGGATCCAACGGTGTTTGCTCGCTATCAACTCCAGTGTGGGATCAAGCCAACAAGTCCTTCACATGGGAAGCATCTGCTCCGCACTTTGCACCAGATGGCCAAACAGTGAACAAAGGTTTCTACAAGGCAGTAATTCCATTCAAGGATGCAGCACTTCTCTGGGGTCTAACAAACCCTGCAGATGCTGCGACTGCACTTAAGGTCTCCATCACAACAGAAGCTGGCGGATCCACCGCTGCGATCAACGTTGTATCTGCAAAGAACAATAAGATCATCATCGATGTTTCTGGCTTCTCATATTCACGTCCTAAGTTGTCGATCTCTTTGAAGAAGGGCTATAAGCCATCAACTAAGAAGGTCTCAACGCTTCCAGCACCTAAATACACAATCACTTGTGCACTTGGCGCAACAACCAAGAAGGTAACTGGCACAGCACCTACCTGCCCTAAGGGCTTCAAGAAGGTCGGCGCTAAGAGCTAATTCGAAAGGCTCCGTAGATAAACGAGGGTGAGTTACCTCGGCCTGAAAAGGCCGAGGTAACTTCTCAAAAATTATTCACGACAAGATTTAGGACAAATGCTTAAAAAACTTACCGCCACAGTATTGAGCCTCGTTCTTATGGCTCCACTATCTGCGCATGCTGCAGAAGAGAACTGGCCCACGCCTGAAAATCCAACTTGGCTTGCAGGGTCTTCAATGCAAGACGTACGTCTTGGGCAATGGTTGCAATGCAAAGCAGAGTGGAAATCAACTACCGATTGCATTCAATCGGTTTCTTGGTACAAATTGGATGGAACAAAAATAGGAGAATCGACTTTTACTCCTAATGGCGCATTTGATCCATTTACCACAAAACAAAAGTGGCAAATTGTTAAGGGTATTGATGGCGTTGATATCCAAAATTCAACATGGTGGGATGGAGTACCCCCAGGTTTTTGGAACTATCCGACTGGCCTAGCTAACTCCGACGGAACAACTAAATTTCAATTGAACGCACATGTTATGTTCAATAGTCTTCAAGTGACTGCAACCGCTGAAGATTATTTAAAGGCTGGCATACCTGAGAATGTTTATATGGAAGTCAAACTCAAGACTTTAAATATGTATAAACATGCTGGCTCAATTATGAGTAACGCAAAGGATCCACAGGCATTTTTTGATGGCGATGTCATCACCGTGAAAGTTAAGCCAGCCAAAGCCGCTTGGGCTGAAGCTTCAAATGCAGCAAAGGTTTGCGACCCTAATCAAGAGAAGGCTCGGACAACTAATCCAACCGCAGTCATCATGCTCAATTACATTCAAAACGATAAGAGTGGCTTAAAAAATCCAGGTGACCTAGTCATCGGCACCAACGGTTGGTGGTGCATTAACGGAATTAACTTCGATCAACAAAAACAACAACTCAATGTTCAAGTAGGAAATACCCACTTTGATGAGTTCGGCAAAGTCATTGACGGCTGGTTTGATGTAAAGGTAAAAGGCTCCAAAGCAAGAGAGTGGTGGGGTATGGATCCCAGAATTGCTGCGGGCCAAGCGAAAGTAGAAGTCAGCTATGAAGACGGCACCAGCACAGTAGCCACAACCATTGGTAAATATGATGAAAAGAACGATTGGGTATCAATCGAAGCCTATGGATTTCACTTTTCTTCTCCGAATGTAGCAATTACCTTCAAAAAACCTGAGATACCAAAAGCGGAACCTGTTGCAACCCAAGCTCCTATCGCATCAGAATCTGTTCTCAACCCGGTTCAAGTGAAACCAACCGTTAAGAAGAGCACGATTACTTGTGTTAAAGGCAAGGCCAGTAAAAAAGTAACCGCGATAAATCCAAAGTGTCCTGCAGGATATAAGAAGAAATAACGGAGTCAATCAATGCTACGGAAGTTGCTCGCTGCCTTTTTGGTGTCCAGTCTTGTCTTGTCTCCAAACTACTTGGCAAAAGCGGCAGGCGTGCCTGATGAGCAGTTTGTGATTGGAGCACCTCCAACGAGCGACCCATCCATCGGTATTGTTTTAGAAGACAGTCAGTTCACTAGAAATTCATTTTCATTCTTGCAGGCATACACATCCGATGGAACAACTCGAATGCAAAGCAAGGTGACCTCGCTTGTAAATTGCAAGAGCCTGCAAGATTCGGGCTGTGACAATTCAAAAATGTTCATTTACTTAGCAGCTCTTTCAAGATGTATCGATTCGGCACAAACTGACTGCATTGAAAATACTTCGGCGACTGATGCAAATGGTAAGAATCTTCAAGTTAAATTCGTAGAAGACTTCCCAGGCAATCAAGATCCTGAATTTAATTTTCAATTTAAAGGAGATACAAGCGTTAATCTGCCAAATGGTGGGTCCACTTTCATCGTCGATATTCCTGAAGCGCCACATGAGGGCGGGACTCAATACCTAATTTCCGCGGGCATGGGCGGAGAGCGTTGGTTTAATGCTAGAGATTTCACCCTTACTAACTTTCAAGTCGGCATTTTTGCAGTTAAGAAAGTGGTCACAAGGATTTATCCACCTCAACCGATTGCTGCGGCTTATGCAACGAATTTGAAATTGGGTCAACCGAGTTACTTTCGAGCACCAGAAATACAGGGAACAGGTGCAAAAATTGGATGTGCCCAAGCAACATCACAGGCATGTTTATTGGCTTACCCACTTCCTCGAGACTTGAAGTTCACTCTTAATCTTCGACTTCACACCAAGATAAGTGGCTGGTTGCATGGTCGTGTGAATGACGCGGAAACAGAGATTTCTACAGATGCAACAGGAAATCAGTTAGTTAAATTATCTGGAAAGCCATTACAAGT
>CAYRJB010000067.1:0-4954 GCA_964424485.1 uncultured Actinomycetes bacterium | reverse complement strand
AAGCTGACGCTTGATGCTGCATTCGGTGGCCCCTTTATTCAACTCTGAATACCTAATTTCCTAGGCGCGTAGAGGGTGAAATATACCGAGGGTCTGGCAACCGGAGCCAGCCGGCTATTTGGCTGAAGTGCTCTTGAGGCAGCGGTGAATTCTCGCTCAGGACTCATTCCTGAGAATCTGGACTACAGCGCAGCGATTCTTATTGTTTTGGCAAAGGGGATTCTTAACAGAACCAAGAGATCGACCAACAATTTCGATTCCTGGGTTGGAAGCCAAAATCGCTTTCATGGCCGTCGCCGCACGCAGTCGGGAAATATCTTTATCTGCCCATGGTGAAGTTGGTTGAGCAAATCCTGTGACCAGAACTTTCTCGCCCGTATTTGGATTCAATCTGAGCAATTGCTTCAAGTGCCACGGCACCATCGAAAACTTATTGTATTTAAAGAGTAAAACAATTGTTCTTCGAACAGTCACATTTGCTGATGTTGTGGATACATTTTCAAGTTCACTCTGCAACTCTTCTTTGTTATTGCTTTGCGTCACGGCGCTCTCTTTCGCTTCTACATCAATTGTGAAATTGAATGTCCTTAATAGCGTTGGGGAAGATTTGGAAACAACTTGAATTACGTGATTGCCTGGTTCAAGAGTTTGTGGAATTGAAAATTGGGTATCAATCTGCCCTAATCGAGTTGTCGTCGATTTCTGAATCAACGTCGGAGTTGAGTAAATATAAATGTGAAATTCAGAACTTCCTAGGAACCCTAAACCTTTAAGCGTTAGCTTGGCTCCAGGGAAGGTAAGCATTGGAATATTGGCGCTTAACTGCGAAGTTGCATTTGAAGGTATTCCAGACTTGAGAGCCAATTGAATATTTGGTCCAATAATCTCGATCAAATCCAAAGTGCTAGTTGCAACAACCGAGGCCTTTTGATTTTCATCGCCGAGGAAGTAACTATGGAAAAGACTTACATTGGCTAATGTTTGAGGTTGAGCTTGGACAACGGCCGGCGCCCGGCTTGGTTGTATTGGCACGACGTCGTCTACAACGAAACTTAGAGTCTGAAGTGATGGGGTCGAACCGTTAAAAAGTTGTACAGCTTTTTCACCAGGGCTGATTCGTGGAACTTTGAATGTGATTATCGTTGAACTTTGTGACCAACCTCCTTGAGAAATGCTGATCTCACCGAAGGAAATGTTCACGATCTGTTCAACAAAGTTTCCAGTAATTGTGACGGAGTCGCCCGGTTTTCCATGAGACGGAGATATTGCAAGAGCGGAGGACTTTTGTGGAACTACAATTTCCTGCACTACTGGTGGAGTCGAACTTGGGGTTGATGCCACCGCAAGAATCTCTATTTCGACTGTTGCGGTATCGCTTCCTGAAGGGTTTGAGGCAGTTACAACGAAACTGGTGCGAGAAAGCGTGCCCGTTACAGTTCCAGAAACCTGTCCTGAACCGCTATTGAAATTAAGGCCATTTGAAATAGATGGGCTGATAGACCAACTTGTAATCGAGCCACCTGAATTTGTGAAACTAATTGGATTGATGACATCACCAGTGTGCAAGCTTAAATTCGATAATTTCGGTGAAATCGAAGGGGTCGGGAGAGCCGTAATCGTAAATGTAACTGTCTTGGTATCTGAGCCAGCGTCGCCTGTTGCAGTGACTACATATGAAGTGGGACTTATTGAAACTGTCGGGGTGCCAGAGATACGACCTGTCGAAGAGTTGAGAGTCAATCCGCTCGGTAATGCGGGAGAAATCGAATATGAATTAAGAGAGCCGCCACTATTTGTTGCAACTAGCGGTGTAATTGCAGAATACTGCACGACCGTTGCAGAATCCGGAGAGTAACTAATCGATGGAGGCATGGGCCCAGAAACACTTAAAGTAACTGTTGTCGTATCAGTTCCACCCAAGTTAGTGGCGGTAACTGTATAAAGTCGAGACGCCGAATCAAGACTTGGCGTTCCCGAAATTTGCCCAATTGTCGTATCGAAGGTCAAACCCGTTGGGAGCGATGGTGAGATCGCAAAAGAGGATGCTGCACCGCCAGAGTTATTGATTTGAATGGCTGTAATCGCTGAGCCACGCAAGAGAGAGTATGAAGTTTGCGGGTATGAAATTTGGGGAAGAGCTGGCAGGCTAACTTGAATTGAAATCGTTGCTGTATCTGAACCATTTGAGTTACTACCCACTATCGAATAGGAAGTTAGCGCAGATGCTTGGGACGGGGTGCCGCTAACGCGGCCGGAGGTTGAACTGAAATTTAAACCTGACGGCAAACTTGGTGAAATTGTCCAAGTCGAAGCAGGTCCTCCTGAATTCGTTGGCGTCACCGCAGTAATTGCAACGCCAACTGTTGCTGAAATCGAGGTCGGAGAAATAGCGAGAATTGGCGCCGGAGCCGATGCCAATACTTGAATCGAAATCGTTGCGGTATCTGAACCACCACCGTTCGTAGCAACAATTGAATAGCTTGTAGCGCCATTCGCAGATGATGGTGTTCCCGAAATTGCTCCAGTAGTGGTGTTGAAAGAGAGACCTGCTGAAAGGCTTGGGGAAATCGCCCAGGAAGTAGCAGGTGAACCAGAATTTCGAGGATTTAGAGTTGGAAATACATAACTCACGTAACCTGTGAACGAAGTTGGAGAATAACTGATCGTTGGTTTCAGTGGGTTAACTGCAATTGTGATCGTGGTGTTAACACTTCCTGATGAGTTAGTGGCAGTAACCGTGTAGCTTGTTGAATTTTGGGTTCTATCCGGAATTCCGGTGATGGTTCCATTCTGAGTATTGAAAGTTAATCCGCTTGCAATCGCAGGTGAAATGCTCCAGGTTGGAAATGTACCCGTCACGTTAGGTGTAATTGTTGCCGTTGCGCTATCTAGAGTCATTGCATAACTGCTTGGCGAGTACGAGATACTCGGCGGAGTAGCACTTGCGACTTCGATGATTACTTGCGCGGTTGAAGTGCCTGCCGTATTTGTTGCTGTAACTGTATATGTGTCCGCCGCTGTAATTGTTGTTGGGGTTCCAGAAATAACACCTGTGCTTGTATTCAGATTTAATCCAGCTGGCAAAGTTGGGCTAACACTCCAACTGTCGACTGAACCACCGGTGTTTCCGGGCGACAAACTTCGCATCGCAACATTATCTGCGATTGAAATGCTGGTTGGAGAATAAGAAATACTAGGAGGGGTAAGCGACCAGGTAATCGTTGCGTTAGCTGTGTAGCCATTCGCGCTCACAACAAAGGTATCGGTGCCTGCAACAGTGCCAGTCAAGCAAATCTTGGCTACACCGTTGGAATCAGCTGTTCCAAAAAGCGAAAGTGATCCGCTCACTCCAGTTGACGTTGCATCAACACGAATACCTTGGACGGGTGCACCGTAACTATCTTGAACATTCACCGAAAGGCAAGCATTCTGTCCAACAACTCCGCTGACGCTGGATGTTGAAATTTGAAGCGCCGAAACTGATGAGATATCCGAAGTGCTCTGCCCGCCCGAATAGGCATATGAATCGTAAAAACCGATTCCATAAACCTCGACTCCGAACGCTTGGGCAGCGGTGAGTTTATGCGTTCCCGTTCTCACTTGTAATTGTGCGGATTTCCAGGTCGAACCAGCAATAGTTCGAAAAAGGCTTTGATCTACAGTCGTGCCGTCAACCTGAATAGAAGTTACAACCGCAGCTGGAACAACGATATTAAGAAAGGAGCCAATAAAATTTGATGGGCTCACCACGACATAACGGCTCATAAATTGTTGATACGGGGTCACATAACTCATGGACTGATCGCCGTTATCTGAGCCGTCGAGTGAAGAATATGCGCCTGCAAACATCCAGTGCGAAACCAGGACAGGGTTATTCGACGTTATCGAAATACTCTTATTGGGCGAACTTCCAGTGTTTTTAAATGCATGCAGTTGGTAAAAGTCGCCTGCTTGGAGAGTTACAGTGGCAGATTCATCGCCAGATACGGTTACGGTTGTGTTGTTTTGATCTGCAAGGATTCGAAATCCGGATCCAGTAGTACCTGTATTCCGGTAGTTCGTTGCAAAAAAGGATGATCCCCATGAACTTGTTGGCGGCACAAATTGAGCACCGGTGTCGCATGCTCCGCCGGCTCCGGTGAAATTTACTTCTGCAGATTCACAAAATAATCCATTGATAATTCCGATTTTTGCGGTTGAGGTAATTAAAGTTCCGCTAATTTCCTGATTTGCGGCTGAAGTTCTTGAATACCACGTTTGATAAGGGCCAATTGTGATGTTGTAAGAAGTACCGGCTGTATAAGTGCCAGTTGTCATTGTTAGGTTGTTTTTCGGCGTAATTGTAAAAGTGGCTGTTTCTGATGTACTGAATACTGCTATTCGACCGTACTGTGCACTATTTTTTCCATACAATAATCTGTAACGCGTGCCCCAGGTTGGAGTTGGAAATAAGTTTGTACAATCCGATGCTGCTTCAACAAAATCGCATGCATACATCGACATTCCTACAGTGGAGGTCACATACGAAACTTTCGATGAAACTATTCCACTAGAAGCTCCGGAAATCATATTCGCAGCTAGGACAGTCGCTGATTCAACCTGCCCTCCAATAATGTTTATTGTTTCCACTGTGCCGTTAGCCCAATACAAAGTAGCTGTTCCGGTCTCGGTTGAGGAGAAGAAGATTTTCCAACCTGCCACTGCATGGTGGGCGCCTGTCCAGCTTGGTCCTTCAGGAAGAGAAAAATCGAATCTTTGGCCAACGGTCGACGTATCTACTACAGCAGCTTGAGCCGGAACCTGGCTCTGTAAAACGGATATCGAAGTCGCGACAAGTAGTAAGAGTGAGATCGCAAATCGCATCAAGGTTCGGTGATTATTAGTGCGTCGGATAACCCTTGATTTCACGGAACAAAGTATGGGTGATATGGGTGATGTTCCTTGGGAACTAATT
>CAYRJB010000066.1:0-5029 GCA_964424485.1 uncultured Actinomycetes bacterium | reverse complement strand
AAAGATCGAGTTCCGCGTAGATAAGAACTCAAACCTCCACTTCATTATCGGTAAGTCTTCATTCACTGCTGAACAGCTCGCTGATAACTATGCCGCAGCTTTTGAAGAAGTACTTCGTAATAAGCCAAACTCTTCAAAGGGTCGCTACATTAAGAAGGTAACGGTTTCTTCAACAATGGGACCTGGTGTTCAAGTTGATGCCTCTGTCTCGCGCGAAGGTGGAGCAGTCCTTCAGTAAATCATTTAAAAAAAAGGCCCTGCTTCGGCGGGGCCTTTTTTATTACCATTACACCTAGGGAGGTGTCATGAAGATAGTTGAGACTGCTCCGCTTGTTCTTGATGTAGGAATCGTTCTCTTGCTTGCTGCAATCGCTGGCTTCATCGCAAGGCGCCTGGGTTTGCCTGCTGTGGTTGGTTATCTTTTTACAGGGCTTGTAGTTTCACCATTTACTCCCGGATATGTTGCAAATCAAAATCAGGTGGCAATTCTTGCTGACATAGGAGTTGTTTTACTTCTTTTCGAAGTAGGAATCGAAATTGATGTTAGAAGAATTCGATCAGAACAAAGAGCGCTACTGTGGTCTGCCCCGATTCAGGTCATCTTAGGAGTTGGATTTGGAACTCCCATTCTTTTGGCACTAGGGCTGCCGACTCTAGGCGCCCTATTAGTTGCGCTTTCTCTATCGATGTCTTCGAGTGTTGTGATCGTTAACATCACCAGAAGTAGGCGTCGAACGACAAATACAAAAACTGAAGAAGCTTTACTAGGGTGGAGCGTTATCCAAGATTTAACAGGTGTGGCTGCCGCCGCTCTCATCCTCGCATTCTTTGGAGAATCTCATAGATCACTTCCTATGTCATTGGGAGGACTCGTTCTCTTTATTGCGCTTGCTTTCATTGCTGCGAAAATAATTCCTTATGTTTTGAAATTTGTTCGCTGGGAGAGCGACTTATTTCTTATCTTCTCCGTGGCAATTGGTCTTTCGATCGCAGCGATAGGCACAGTTGTATTTGAAATTCCGATGGCGCTTGCTTCATTCGTAGCGGGATTAGCGATGAACCCAGGTAATGACGCAGATCAAGTCCGAAAGGCTGTTCTGCCATTTCGAGATCTTTTCTCTGTTCTCTTTTTCGTAGTGATTGGTAGCTTGATTGCACCAGGCCAAATCGCCAAAGCTCTGCCATTCGCGCTAATCCTTATCTCCATTCTCATAATCCTGAAGACTCTACCTATCTACCTATTATCGAAACTTGGTCACTTAGATGTGAGACATCTCCAACTTGGTGTTGGAATGAGTCAGATTGGTGAATTCTCTTTCGTATTGGGTAGTGCAGCCCTGGCTCAGGGCGCACTCACTCAATCTCAGTTCACTGGGATATTGCTCGCGGTGGTAGCGTCGATAGTTGTCTCCGTCCTGGCGGTACGAGCCTTCAAATAGCCCTTACTGAGCGGGGATTTTTCATTTCTGGAGCTCTGGCTTAGACTTCAACCCTCACCAAAGACTGCTGGTCTCGATTCATCTGAATTGAGTTAATGACGAAAGTCGCCCGCATAGGTTCGAACTAGGTAGTACCTATTACCTCGTGCGCACTTATGCGCCGAGGATTTTTTATTTTCGGCGAATTTTTTTGAGTGAAATTAGAGAATGAAAGACTATGAAAGGAAGCCAAATGGCTCGTCCTGATAAGGCAGCAGCAGTTGCTGAACTGACTGAAGATTTCAAGTCAGCTAATGCAACTCTTCTGACTGAGTATCGCGGTCTAACCGTGACCTCAATGAAGGAACTACGACGCTCACTCGGTTTGAATACCAAGTATGCGGTTGTAAAGAACACTCTTTCAAAGATTGCAGCAAAGAATGCTGGCGTAGATCTCTCTGATGATCTTTTCGCTGGTCCTTCTGCGATTGCATTCGTAAAGGGTGATCCAGTTGAAGCAGCTAAGGCAATGAAGAACTTCCAAAAGGAAAATCCACTTCTTGTTATCAAGGGTGGAATCTTCGATGGTAAGGCTGTTACTACTGCAGAGATCATGAAGCTTGCTGACCTCGAGAGCCGCGAAGTGCTCTTGTCCAAGTTGGCTGGCGGCATGAAGGCATCTATGGCAAAGGCTGCTCGTGCATTCGACGCATTGCGTCTTAAGCAAGAAGCTGGCGCGCCAGTAGAAGCAAAGGTTGAAGCACCAGCTGCTGAAGCTGTTGTTGAAACACCTGCACAAGAAGAAGCACCTGCTGTTGCAGAAGTAACTGCAGAAGCCGCAACTGAGGCAGCACCAGCTGCTGAAGCAACCGAAACCCCAGCTGAATAGTTTTAAGAATAGAAAAGGAAAATAACTACCATGGCAAAGCTCTCACAAGCTGATCTTTTGGCTCAGTTCAAGGAAATGACACTCGTCGAGCTCTCTGACTTCGTCAAGGCGTTCGAAGAAGAATTCGATGTTACTGCTGCAGCTCCAGTTGCAGTTGTTGCTGCTGGCGGCGCTGCTGCTGCAGGTGGCGCAGCTGATGCTGGCCAGGATGAGTTCACACTTATCCTCGAAGATGCTGGTTCACAGAAGATTGCAGTTATTAAGGAAGTTCGCGCAATTAATTCAAGCCTTGGCTTGAAGGAAGCGAAGGACCTTGTAGATGCAACTCCTGCAACTCTCATCGAGAAGGCAAACAAGGAGACCGTAGATAAGGCAAAGGCTGCTCTCGAAGCTGCTGGCGCAAAGGTTTCTATCAAGTAATGTCCAAGCCGTCGACTAAAGTCGGTGGCACTGGTTCTAGATAAACCGTTGCCAATCGCAACGCAATCTTGAACTTAAACCCCAGTCTTCGGACTGGGGTTTTTTATTTAAACTTTATTGAAATTTTCAATCCGCCCAGATCGCTCTTTCCAAATGTGAGTTTTCCACCTAAATGAGCAACGCTTTTTTGAATAATACTCATACCCAAACCACTGCCACCGGTCTCACGAGACCTTGAAGTATCAAACCTTTCAAATGGTTTTGTTGGCATCTCTTTAAGGCCAGGCCCACCATCTTCGATAATTAATTCATGAGAAGTGATGGTGACGCGCACGGGTGCATTCTCTGGTGTGTGTACTTTGATATTGGTGAAGATATTTGCAATAAGGGATTCAACTAACCGTCGTTCAGTGCGCAAGTGGAGTGGAGCAAGAACTGCTTCGATAGTTCTCGCCGATTGAAGAGCTCCAAGATCATCTACTTCACGTTGAATGATCTCAGAGAGATCAAAGTCAACTTCTTCGTTTCTTCTACCTTCATCCAAAGCGGCAATCATCAAAAGATCATCGATGATTCTTCCCATGCGCAAAGATTCCTCATGAATGCGAGCCGCGTATGTGCTCTCCTTCATCAACATTTCAGCATAACCTCGAACGACAGTAAGAGGAGTCTTTAATTCATGGGATGCATCGCCGATGAATTCTTGCATCTTGCGAGCATTCGCATTTATTTGAGAATCTCTGCGGAAAAGGAGGAGAGTGATGAGAGCTCCAAAAATTACTGCAAAGAGATTGAAAACTAAGATAGAACGCCAGGCTTTTGATGTTGCAGCGTCAATTGTTTTTGTGGAAAGCAGAATTCCTAGAGTTTCTCCTTGAGAGACTTGGAGAAATTGCGCCAAGAATCCATCGAGTTGTATTGGTTGATTCAAGCCGCGTGCAATCTGATTTTCAGTGGGTTTAATTTTAAGGGTGCCAGCCGATTCTGAGAGGTATGAAAGCGAATCTGATTTAGTCAGATAGACAAGTGACATTGGAATATCGCTGTTCTCAGCCACGACTAGTGAATTTGCAAATGCATCTTCAGAAGAATTGGAGAGATCAGAGATCGCAAGTTTTAAAACTTCATCATAGGTTTGAATTTGTGATGATTTATTGGCATAGATTGAAAATGCGCCCGCTGAAAGACTGACAACAGCGAGAAGAACTGTTACAACAATGGAGAGTCTGGTGCTGAGTTTCATTCTGCCTCAATCTTAAATCCAATTCCTCGAACTGTCTTGATTCCCTCGAATCCTTCTTTATGCAATTTCTTGCGAAGATAGGAGATATATGTGTCTACTACATTTGTGGAGGTTTCAAAATCTAACCCCCAGACAATCTCAAGAAGACGTTCTTTTGTATGGACAATATGAGGCGCGCTCATGAGTTGAGCTAGCAAGTTGAATTCAGTGGGGGAGAGATCAATGTTAACTCCATTGAATAAAACTGCATGCGAACTTTCGTCCAATTCAATTGGGCCGCACATCAATTTCTTTTGTTCTACCCCACCGGCTCGACGGAGTAAGCCTTTTATTCGAAGAACTAATTCTTCAACACTGAATGGTTTGCGCACGTAATCATCGGCACCAGTCCGGAGTCCATGGGTCACATCATCTTTTTCAGTTCTTGCAGTTAACATGATGATTGGAATCTGAATATCTTTTTCCCTAATTTTCTCTAAGAGTGTGAAGCCATCAATTTTAGGTAAGTTGACGTCGAGAATGACGAGATCGAAATTTTGTTTGCGAATGAGGTCGAGGGCAACAAGCCCATCGGCAGCTGTCTGAACCTCAAATCCAGCCAAGGAGAGGACATCGGTGATGAGATCGCGAATACCAGCCTCATCGTCGACAGCCAGGATTCTCTGCTTCGTGTTCACAATAAGAAAGTACTCGCAATTGGAGATTTCGTAAGGTCTTGAACGGGTTTTCACATAGTTTTCACACAAAGCAGAGTCATAGTTCAGCTATAGCAAGATTCGGTAACGGAACGAAGGGAAATACCATGAAGAAAGTAATCGGCGCAGCTGTGCTAGCGGTTGCAATGGTCTCAACATCAACAGTCGCATTCGCAGCTGATGCAACGACTCCAACAACTACTGTTGCAAAGGATCCAGCAAAGGTTGCAGCCAATGCTGCGTACAAGGCTGCTCTTGAAAAGTGGAAGAGCGAAGTAAAGGCTCTCCAAGATGCCTATAAGGCAGAAGTTGCAGCTGTGAAGGTAAAGATCGAGCAGAACAAAGCAGCTCGAGCAGCAGCAAA
>CAYRJB010000065.1:0-5051 GCA_964424485.1 uncultured Actinomycetes bacterium | reverse complement strand
GGAAACGGGGGGTACCCTTAAACGCTTTCCTTTTTAGGAAGGCACCCAGGTGTCATGGATGGGCAACGATTTATGAATGAAGGCAGTAGCTCAAGAATTAAAGAGAGAACAAAGACTTAAATGCATCGTTGAATTTTGAGCGCAATTGTGGGTTCGTATTTCCAGCATTAAAGAATGGCAGTCCAACTAGTCTATGACTCTCACCGTCAATAACTATCTTCGCTTCATCTGATATTTGCTCTAAAAACTTCTGCTTCCAACCCTCCCCAGAATGAGCGAATTCTCTGTGTTCATCCAGAAATTGGTCACCTTTAGGTTCAATAAAAATCTGATACCCCAGTTGGTTGTCGCCTATTTTGCTTTTCATGAACAGAACAAAATCTGGAAAAAAGGCATCTCCGCTCTCAAACGCATAAAGTGGGAAATGCTTTTCATTTCTAAAGAGAATAACGTCTTTAAAATTCGTATCTAGCTCGCTTAGGGAATTTCGCAAGAAGTGTAAGAACTGCTTTTCTTCGCTCGTTCCCCAAATTTCATTTTGGGCAAACCAACTTTCTAAGTAGAGCTCGTATTCAGATACTGGACGTGTGCGCTCGCTACCTTCTTCAAGCTTTAACTCCTTTACTCCGCCAAATACTTCCTTGACGGGCATTGGTTTGAAAGCTTTACTTCCCCTGAACTGGAATTCTTCTCTGTTTGCCTGTGCGAGAACCTTTTCTACTACGAACCTGGCAATCTGTCTCTTTTCTTCTTGTGACAAACTCTCAAACTGAGATGGAGTGCCAGAAACGGCAACTTTTATTCCCCCCAAAAGCTCTTCATCGGTAATAAATGAGGTGAGCGACTCAAGAGAACCGAAGACATTCTTCAATGAACGGAAGCTTCCATTCTTCACATCCCAAAGTGCTGTTCTAACCACATGCTTACCAAGACTTTTCAGTGCTATTTGGCGCACCTCAGTCGCTTGGGTGGCGAGAGTCATTGTTTTTCCAGTGAATAGTTCGGTTTCACGAATCGTTCTTGTCGGTAAAGAATAGATATTTGAAATGGCTGACTCATCAAAGTTTACTTGCGCATCTTTCAAAGTAAGAATGTCTTGCGAAAGTACTTTTTCTCTCTGGTTGACATATAAATTCCCAGTCAACCAAAAGTTAGTCTTTCGGAATTCATCTTTCACCGAAATGGTTCTGGTTACTGAACGCTCGGCTATTATTCCTTGTTCTGTTAGTACGGAGCGAAGCTCTTGAATATATCTTGGGTTGGTCTTTGAATGGTAGTGAAGCTCTTCCAAAATCCGCATCTCATTCTGCATGTCTGAATCAAATTTGCGCTTCATGCGCTCATTACCGACTCCATAATCAAATGGGTAATAACGAGCCCCACGTCCAATCAACTGAGCTTCTTCAACAGTTGTTTTTCCTGCTCGGTTGTTGTCCGCATCTCTTGAATTATAAAGACGGACTATGTCAAAGAGATTGAGTACATCCCATCCTTCATTGAGCTTCTGAGTAGCAAAAACTGCACGAACATGGTTTTGAGGGTCTTCCAGGGTATTTAAAAGAAGTTGTTTGGATTCAAAAGACTCCCCATCATCCACTGTAAGGCAGTTAAACTCTTTAAAGTCATTCTTGAGCTCTCTGGCTATTTGCTCATGAGTGATTCGCCGAGCCTCAAAGAAGCCAAATGCTCTGTTTAACACCTCATTTTTCATCTTGGAAATATTCGCTATATCTTCTTTACTCAATCCTTCAACAAATTTATGGAATTCAGCCTTAAATAGTCCTGATACAACTACTGCTTCATCAGGCTTTGAAGATTTCCCCTTTTGCGTCGGAGCTGTAACTCGGTTGGATTTGAACATCACAACTGGCTTCACTGCCAAGCCATAGTGCTCTGCAACTTTTAGGCGATACTGGGAAATAATCATTGAAACCAAGACCCGCTCCATCAATGGAGCATCAACCTCAAGCGTATTAACGTCTTTTGAATAACCGTCCAGTCGGTATTGTTTGAGGTCGTATTTATAGATTGCCTTGTCCTTATACTTTTCAAGAACCTCTGGATAGTCCTTATCCAGGCGAGCGGTAGCTGTGAATTCTAGAAGTAAGTTTTCAGCGGGATTCGTATGTAGGAGACGCATCACAGTCCCCTCCCAAGAAGCCAAGTTAAGTTCCTCTTCTGCGTTGAGTTTCTTTAATGTCTCGGCGGTCAGGTTATGAGCTTCATCTGCGATTAAGACTACTTTTTTGGTCTCCATATCAGCAAAGGAAATTGAGTTCTCTGATGGGTTATTCAATTTGTAATGCAAATCTGCTGTGGTCATAAACATAATGTTTATGTCATTTTTTGAAGTTCCTTCAAAGCTATCTACTTGATTAACCTGAAAGGCATTGCCTTCAAGGGATAAGTTTTGGGCAAATAGATATTTACTTGAATCTGAATAGAGGAAGTTTAACTTTGTTTTTTCTACTATGTTTCCGAGCCTTGTGAAGAAGATGAAATTCCTGTAACCCTTGGCGTATAAATCAAGAATTATCGCTGCCATAATCACAGTTTTTCCTGAGCCCGTTGCCATATTAAAAAGCAAGTGAATAGGAAGTTTTTTGGTTTTATGCTCTTCTAAATAGAAACAGTATCGTCCAAAGGCTTCTTTTTGATAATCTCTCAATTGAACTTTGTCACTCATATTGGAAAGTACAAATTTGTGCGAGTCGCATAAATTAGAAAAGTAACCAAGTCCTAGGTAACTTCTTTCAACTGCCTCTAGCTCTTCGTAAAGCATTTCACTCTATTCCGTAAAAACTCTTGGTAATAGAAATGTCTTCTTTGCTCAAACCATTGGTCTTATCATCTAGCTCACTGAAATTTACATAAATAGCGTTTTTATCCAACGCTTCAATCAGGAATGTCTTGGCGTCCCTCAAATCCAATTTCTTGAACTCGTCCATGTTATTCATTACGGAATCTGTATCAAGTTTGTAGGACAAATATGGAGACTCAACTAACTCAGTCCATACGTCAACAAGCTGATTAATAGTTGTTGCCTTTTCAATGGAAGCCAGAATCTTTGGATTTCTTTCGGCAAGCTCAAGATAGACAAAATCTCCTCCACCTTTCCAGCCAACTGCCTTAGATATTCCAGTGGTATCGCCTGCAATAACGCTCTTCAATCGCTGCGTAGAATCGTTCTCGCCATAATGAAGTTGCTCAATACCTATGTACCGCATTCCAAGTTTGTGAGCTACAGCTGCAGTTGTGCCTGAGCCTAGGAAGAAATCCATCACCAAGTCACCAGGCTTGGCATGCAGAGAAAGTATTCTTTGAATTAACTTTTCGGGTTTCTTTCCTCGCTGGAGACTTACTGAACCTTCATTTGCGATTCCTTGGTAAAGATTTTCATCTACCCATGCGTTGGTTGGACGCTTTAGTTTTGTAATAGTGGCTACATCTGCATTGGCAGTAGTTTTCAACCAAAGAACTAACCCACGTCCTAGAATTTGCTCTCGCACTACATTGCCTTTGTTCTTACCTCGCACAGGTGTGTATTCAATGCTAAAGACTTCATCTTTACTCTTTGGGAAATCAGGGAGGATTCTCTTCATGAGACCCCCTTGAGGGTTGGTAGTTCTCATGATTTTGTTGAAGTTTTCTAGATAGAAATTAGTAGTTCTATCTGCTTTCGGAATTGGTTTTAAAGTCCATTTCTTGTGCCTGTAAACTTTTATTTCGCCTACATTTCCACCTTCAATTGTGCGCACATATTCGCCCTCATCTTGAATATCCAGAATGCTTGTGTAATTGTCTTCAGTAGAAGGGTCATAAATCTCTTCTTCCTTCGGGACATCAAATTCAACGGAGTCAGACTTTGAGTAAATGTAAACATGCTCCATGACGTCTATTAGGAACTCGTCATTTCCAACCCCGCCACTTTCCTTAACTTTTATATTAATTACTGCTTGTAGATGGTCTGCACCAAAGATTTCATCCATCAATATCTTCAGGTGAGCAAACATTCTGTTATCAATCTGCACGGCAATTAGTCCGTCGTCAGCCAGAAGTTTCTTAGCCATCTCTAGGCGGTTCTTGATAAAGGTAAGCCATGTTGAGTTTCGGAAACGGTCGTTGTAGAGCATGTCCGAATCCGTGTTGTATGGAGGGTCAATATAGATAAACCTGACTCTCTTTGCGAAGACTTCTTTCAGTGATGAGAGTGCCAATAGATTGTTTCCTCGGATGAGCAAATTGTCGGTCGGTACGCCGTTATCGTCCAAATTGAGGCTTTTTAGTGGTTCCTCTCCAGCAGCGGTATGGCGTACTGCCTTTGAGAAAGCTTTCGGTTCAAGCAAGCGGTTGACTTCATTAGGAGCAAGAATTTCGTTGTAGAAAACTTCTTTTCTGTTCGCCTCTTCTTCTTTCATTCCTGCTTCTAGAACGCAATCTTTAAAAGCCCAGTCAATAACTACATTGTCGGATTCGGAGAGCAGTTGTCCGTTGGTTGCTAGACCTATTTTGTTTTTAAAAGCTGTATATGAATCAGGTAGCCATTCCTTCGCATTTGAGAACTGAAGGAACCTATCCTTTTGAAATATGGTGAATTCGCCTACTTTTGTAAAGAAGTGCTCCCGTACCTCTGGGTTGGAGTAGAGAAGTCCTAGAAGTTGGGGGTCATCGCCACCAGCGAGTTCTTGGACTTTGTTCTTCAGAAGGGAACCGTCCTTGGCTATAAACCTTTCATCGGACTTCAGAAGTGCGCCTAAGACCTCGCCGAGCTCATTTGCCATCAGTCAGTGACTCCTTAAGACTTAATATCATTTAATAGCGTAAGTCTCGCATAAGCGTGCGACAAGCACACTAAGCCTCAGACGAAAAACAATTAATTAATTTTGCCCACAATCTTGCCCACAGATTGCACCCAGATTGAGATAGGTGCTGCCAGTTGCTCTACCCAATAAATAAGCTTCCCCCGCACATTTCTATGCGAGGGATGCAGTATTGAAAGAAGAGTCGCCCTATAAGCCGGATTCTGTCAGAAAAGAGGCTAATCCGGTTAT
>CAYRJB010000064.1:0-5345 GCA_964424485.1 uncultured Actinomycetes bacterium | reverse complement strand
GCAGATCTTCGCAAAAACTGGAATGTGGACTTTGATGATGCGGGAGCTATTGGTCGTCGCTATCGTCGACAGGATGAAATTGGAACTCCATATTGCATCACAGTTGATTTCGACACTCTCGAAGATAATGCAGTCACTATTCGCGAACGCGACACAATGAAGCAAGAGCGAATCTCTATCGATCAGGTACAGGCGTGGTTGGCTCCAAAGCTGTTGGGTTGCTAGAAACCCCAGTATTTGAACCACTTCGTCTGCCGATTGCCAATGGCAACTTCGACAATAACGAGGTGGTTCTTAAGACGCCGGTAGTGCTTGCCCCAATGGCGGGAATTACCAATAGCGCTTTCCGCACTTTATGTCGTGAGCAAGGTGCTGGGCTATTTGTTTCCGAAATGGTCACTGCACGTGCCTTGATCGAACGTCATCCCGAGACTTTGCGCCTTATCACTCCCGGCAAAGGTGAGTCACCTCGTTCGGTGCAGCTTTATGCAACAGATCCAACAGTTGTTGGTCTAGCGGTAAAAATGATCTGCGAAGAGAATCTTGCTGATCATATTGATTTTAATTTTGGTTGTCCTGTGCCTAAAGTAACTCGCAAAGGTGGGGGAGCAGCTCTGCCTTACAAGCGCAAACTCTTTGGTTCGATTGTGGAATCTGCAGTAAAAAATGCAAAACCATACGGTGTACCAGTTACTGTGAAGATGCGCGTTGGTATCGATAGCGATCATGAGACATATAAAGATGCTGCGATGGCTGCAGCAAATGCTGGTGCTGCGTGGGTTGCATTGCATGCGCGTACTGCAGCGCAGATGTACGAAGGCCAAGCAGATTGGTCGAAGATTGCCGAACTGGTTGAATATCTCAAACCAACAGGTGTCCCTGTTCTTGGTAACGGAGACATTTGGGCAGGCGACGATGGCGTTCGCATGATGCAAGAGACTGGTTGCGCTGGCGTGGTGGTTGGCCGTGGATGTCTTGGACGTCCTTGGCTCTTTGCAGATCTCGTCTCTGCTTTCGAAGGTGGAAGATCAAAGGCAACTCCAACTCTCTTTGAAGTCCGCGATGTGATGTTGCGTCATGCGCAGTTATTGATTGAATTTTTCACAGCAGAAGGACGTGCGATGCGCGATCTTCGTAAACATATGGCTTGGTATCTCAAGGGATTTACTGTTCCCCGCGAAATTCGAAGCGGGCTTGGAATGGTTGCCTCTTATGGCGAATTAGAACATCTCCTTGGACAACTTGATGATCAGCCATATCCACAAGCAGTTTCAGAGAATCCTCGGGGTCGCCGTTCTCACGGACGCACTCCAACACTTCCAGATGGATGGCTCAAAGATCCAGATGAGATTCCAGCAATTACGATCGACGATTCGGTTTCAGGTGGCTGATGTTCTTCTTATTTAAACTTCTCGGAAAAATCATTTCCACACTACTTACTCTTATTGTCATTGTTGTTGGTTATGTCAGCATCCAGGTGTACAACACTGGCCATAACGCCGTCCCTACCAAGAGCGATGTCATTCTTGTTATGGGTGCAGCGCAGAACAATGGCAAGCCGACGCCTGTACTTGCTGCTCGTATCGATGAAGCAAATAAAATATTCAAAGAAGGCTATGCAAAACACATTCTCTCTGTCGGTTCAAATCAAAAGGGAGATGCGTGGACTGAGGCGCAGACAACACTTCGTGAATTACGCGCCCATCGCATCCCTTCTTCGGTTCTCGGCGCTGTCAATCTTGGAAATGACACGCTCTCGTCAACGGTGGCTTATACAAATGTCATGAAGAAGATGGGTTACAAGTCAGTGATTATCGTGACGGACCCGTACCACTGCTACCGCGCAATCTCGATGGCAAAAGATCAAGGCGTAGAAGCAACATGCGCACCTGTAAAAACGGGTCCAGCCTCAGTTGAAAACTCGAATTGGCACTACATTGTCCGTGAGACCGGTGCTTATATTGCCTACAAGACTGTCGGTAGATTTGGCATCCATCTCACCGATCAAACGAAAGCGATTTAATGGTTCTGCGTCCTGCGAAAGAGCACTCGGGTTACACGAGTTCTGATCGCGCGCGCTTTGTAGATGAACCATCCAAACGTGCGGGTCGAACAGAGTTTGGTCGCGATCGCGCTCGCATTATTCACTCGTGGGCTTTGCGTCGACTTGCCGCGAAAACTCAAGTGCTTGTTCCATGGGAAGAAGATTTTCCGCGAACCAGGCTTTCGCATTCTTTGGAGTGTGCACAAGTTGGACGCGAATTAGGAAGTGCGCTCGGCGCTGATCCAGATCTTATGGAAGGTGCCTGTCTTGCTCATGACATTGGACATTCACCTTTTGGTCACAATGGAGAGGATGCGCTTAACGAGATTGCTCAATCGTGTGGCGGATTCGAGGGCAATGCACAATCCTTCAGATTGTTAACTCGTATCGAAGCAAAGACTGTAGATTCTCAAGGTAAATCCGTTGGCCTCAACCTGACGCGTGCCTCATTGGATGCGGCTACAAAATATCCATGGTCACGCGAGACAAATGCCCGCAAATTTGGTGTCTACGATGATGACCTCGAAATCTTTAACTGGGTGCGCGAAGGTGCTCCAGTAGGTGTTCAATCCATGGAAGCGCAGATTATGGATTGGTCTGATGACGTCGCTTACTCAGTGCATGATTTTGAAGATGCACTTGTGATGAACCACTTCGAAATTCAAAATCTCGAGCGCGATCTTCCCGGTATATATCTCGGCGATAAAGATGGACATCTACGTGACATGTCTGAAGAGGATGCAGAAGTAGCGTTGAGAAATTTACAGGCGCTCTCGGCTTGGCCAAAGAGTTATGACGGTTCACATCGCAGCCTGGCTCAATTAAAAGATCTCACCTCCGAATTGATCGGACGTTTTGCTCTAGCTTCCGAACAAGCCACTCGTGATAAATATGGCGACGGCGATCTCACTCGATATAGCGCCCATCTTGTAGTTCCAACTGAGCAACGCAATGAAGTTGCACTTCTTAAATCAATTGGCGCTTTTTACGTAATCGAAACGCTTGATGCGCGTCCTAAGTATGAGTCCCAACAGGCTTTGCTCAAAGAATTAGTCGAGATGGTTTACTCCGCAGGGGAGAGTGCAATCAACTCCTTCTTTATCGGCGATTGGCGAGATGCGGCCTCAGATTCTGCGCGTTTGCGCGTGGTGATTGACCAAGTTGCATCACTTACCGACCCAGGGGCATATGCTCTCCACAAAGAATTAGGTGGGGGACGTTAAGTGGCTGGGCGAATTAGAGATGAAGATGTTGCCTACGTTCGCGATCACACGCCAATTGATGATGTCGTTGGTGATTACGTTCAATTAAAGAACGCTGGCGGCGGACAGAAGAAGGGACTCTGTCCATTTCACGACGAAAAGTCGCCATCTTTTCACGTCACACCTTCTAAAGGTTTTTACCACTGCTTTGGCTGCGGCAAGGGCGGTGATGCCATCAACTTTGTGATGGCTATGGATCACACGAGTTTTACTGAGACAGTTGAAAAACTTGCTGAACGCATTGGTTACCAACTTCGTTATGACAGCACGGGACCAAGTGATCGCCCTGCCGTTAATCGCTCTCGACTCATCGCAGCTAACACCGCTGCAGCCAAGTTCTATCAAGAACAACTCAACCTTCCTGGGCCTGCTCAAGTTGGTCGAGAATTTTTGCAGAAGCGAGGATTCACAAAAGAGGATGCGATTGCTTTCGGCATTGGATACGCACCCGATGAATGGGATGCGCTCTACAAGCACCTTAAAGGTTTGGGATACAAAGATGAAGAGCTCAATCTCGCAGGGCTTATTAAAGAAGGTCAAAAGGGTTTTATCGATCGCTATCGCAATCGTTTGATCTGGCCTGTTAAAGAGATCTCTGGCGATGTTGTGGGCTTTGGTGCTCGCAAACTTGCAAGCGATGAGAAAGATACCGGCCCTAAATATCTCAACACATCAGAGACACCTATTTATAAGAAATCCCAACTTCTCTATGGACTTGATGTAGCAAAGAAAGAGATTGCCAAGAAGCGCCAGGTAGTGATTGTTGAAGGCTATACAGATGTTATGGCCGCCCATCTTTCGGGTGTGACTACTGCTGTTGCAACGTGTGGAACTGCTTTTGGTGATGATCACATTCGCATTATTCGCCGTTTGCTCATGGATGATGACACTTTCCGAGGTGAAGTGATTTTCACATTTGATGGTGATGCTGCGGGACAAAAAGCCGCGCTTCGAGCATTTGATGATGATCAAAAGTTTGTTGCGCAGACTTATGTTGCGATTGCAGAGAACGGGATGGATCCCAATGAACTCCGACTTTCTGGAGGCGATGAGGCAGTGCGTGACCTTGTTGCACGTCGAGTTCCACTCTTTGAGTTTGCAATTAAAACCACAATTAAGAATTACGATGTGACAACGCCTGAAGGACGTGTGACTGCGCTCAACCAAGTCGCTCCACTTGTCGGAAAGATTAAAGATCCATCATTGCGACCCGAATACATCAAGTCGATTGCTGGTTGGCTTGGAATGGATATCGACACAGTTTCTGCCGCGGTGAAGCGAGTTGCAGGCAAGTCACATACGCCACTTCCCAACGAACCTTCACCTCAAGTTAACCTAAAAGACCCCGTTCTTGTCCTTGAACGCGAGGTACTCAAAGCTAAACTTCAAGTTCCAGTACTCGTAACACAGTGGGAGGCGATCGAAGAGAATGCGTTCACTTATGCGCCTTATGCTCGTCTTCGTCAAGCTTTGGATAAGAATCCTCCATCTCTTGCAGCGTTACTTGAGTCGGTTGATGAAATGGCAAAACAACTCGTCACAGAATTGACTGTTGAACCCATTCGCACCGATGGAGAAATATCAGAGAAATATGTTTTCTCAATTGTTGCCAGACTTCGCGAAGTAGCAATCACGCGCCAGATCTCTGAAGTAAAAGGAAAGTTGCAACGCCTTAATCCTGTTGAAAATGAAGCGGAATACAACGAAATATTCTCAAACCTTATGGCTCTCGAAGCAGCCAAGCGGACCCAGCGTGAATTGGCGATAGGCGAGGGTCTTTAGTAATATATGCGAGTTCCACACTGACCCTGATGGGGACGGAGTCGACGAAAGTCGCATCTGAACGCATCTTGGTCGAAAGTAATCCCCTGTAGCTCAGTTGGTAGAGCACTCGACTGTTAATCGAGATGTCGCTGGATCGAGACCAGCCGGGGGAGCCAGTTATTGCTAATTCACCCCCTTTTTACTTCGAATCTATTTACACCCCATGCTCACAGGTACTTCGAGTTCTCCTATGGCGACAAAGTTCGGGACTCACT
>CAYRJB010000063.1:0-5428 GCA_964424485.1 uncultured Actinomycetes bacterium | reverse complement strand
TTTCTCCTCAGAGTTCTTCTCACGGCGTGATGAGCGCTTTGGAATATCGCCCACTCGCTCGATCAAAGTCGCTGCTGCGTTAGCTGTGATGCACTCCTTCTCGATGATGACCTTTGCTACATCGCTGCGGCTTGGGACGTCATACATGACTCCGAGGAGGATGGACTCCATAATGGCGCGAAGTCCACGTGCGCCTGTTCCGCGAGCAAGTGCGAGATCTGCAATTGCATCGAGTGCATCTGTTGAGAATTCAAGTTCTACATCATCGAGATCGAAGAGCTTCTGATACTGCTTGACCAGTGCATTCTTTGGCTCAGTAAGGATCTGCATCAAAGCAGGCTTATCGAGATTTTCGACGCTAGTAAGAACTGGAAGGCGGCCGATAAATTCAGGGATCATTCCGAACTTCAAGAGATCTTCTGGCATCACACCTGCAAAGACATCCTTCGTGTTCTTCTCTGATGCTGGAGAGATTTCAGCATTGAACCCGACCCCTGATGAACCGCTGCGCGCTTCGATTATCTTATCGAGACCTGCAAATGCACCACCGACGATAAAGAGAACGTTAGTTGTATCGATCTGAATAAACTCTTGATGTGGGTGCTTACGTCCACCCTGTGGTGGAACAGATGCAACAGTTCCTTCGATAATCTTCAAGAGAGCTTGCTGAACACCTTCGCCTGATACATCGCGAGTGATGGATGGATTCTCCGCCTTACGTGCGACCTTATCGATCTCATCAATGTAGATGATTCCGGTCTCTGCCTTTTTGACATCGTAATCTGCAGCTTGAAGAAGCTTGAGAAGAATATTTTCAACATCTTCGCCGACATAGCCTGCTTCAGTCAGCGCTGTTGCATCTGCAATTGCAAATGGAACGTTGAGCATGCGTGCAAGTGTTTGAGCCATCAACGTCTTGCCGCATCCTGTTGGACCGAGCAATAGGATATTTGACTTAGCTAATTCGATTCCATCTTCACCTGCAGCTGATCCTGATTGCACGCGCTTGTAATGGTTGTAGACAGCGACAGAGAGTGACTTCTTTGCGCGCTCTTGTCCGATCACGTATTGATCAAGGAATTCAAAGATCGCTTGTGGCTTTGGAAGATCTGAGAGGCCCAGTGAATTTTGTTCGGAGAGTTCTTCAACAATGATCTCGTTGCAAAGTTCGATACATTCGTCACAGATATATACGCCTGGACCTGCAATGAGTTTCTTTACCTGCTTCTGGGTCTTGCCGCAGAAGGAGCACTTCAAGAGGTCGTTAGCCTCGCCGATTTTCGTGGACATGGGTGTAAATATAGTTTTGGTACGCCTTTTATGTGGCGTGAATTAAGCCCGACCTTGTTCGCCTATAGGTGAATCGCGTCGAGGGTCGCGCATCTCTGCAACGCCCGGAACCAAGAGCACCAAATAACAGATGAGGATATGGAAGGCGATCGCGCCAATTAAGAAGGTTCGCTCCCCCATTAGCGCCACCATCGGTCCAACAAGTGCCATACCAATTGGCATTAAGCCACCCGAGCCGACCATATCGATACTAAAGACGCGACCCTGTAACTCTTGCGGGACTTCTCGCTGGACTGCTGTAACCCAGTACGCCTCCCAACCACCAATAGAAAGTCCGGCGATGAAATATCCGATCACCACAACAGTCTCATTGATCGGAAATGCGAGAACGAGTGGAGCGATAGCAAAGATAGACCAGAGTGATATCGCTACAAGCCCAGGCTTTTTAGTCTTGTATCGAATTGCAGCGATTGCGCTGATCATGCCACCGACGCTAAATGCGGCAGTAGATAGAGCAAAGACTGTGTTGGTGTGAAATTCGCGCTTGGTAATAACTGGCAGAAGAACATTCTCTGCCGCAACGATCACCATCAATTGGAAAGTTGCCATCGCGATCGATGCTGCAATCCACTTAATCTCCCAGGTGAGCTTGAGTCCTTCTTTCAGTTCGAAGAGGAAAGACTCTTTCTTTGCGCCAGTCTCAGCGCGCGGTGGTTCTTGGATCTTGAGTAAGAGCGATGTTCCGAAGAAGAAGAATGCTGCTGTCACTGCAAATGTGTAATCAGGTCCGATTAGTGCGATTGATAAACCACCAAGACCTGGCCCGATGATTGTTCCTACTTTTCCAACGATTCCGCGTGCAACATTGCCAGCAGGGAGAAGTTCATCGGGAAGCAAGCTAGGAATAATGGCATTGCTTGCAGGTGCACCAAACGCATCCCCTGCGCCCATAAGAAATACAACAAGACCAATCGCCCAGAATGGAAGATCGTTTGCCGAGATCACAACGAGAGCTAAAGCTAAGAAGCCTCTAAATGTGTCGGCACCAATCATCATCCATTTGCGCGGCAAGCGATCTGCCCAGACTCCACCTACCAACATCAAGACAGTACCCGATGCAACGCGCGCTGCAAGGATGAGACCGAGATCTGTTGCTCCTCCGCCGTTATCGAGAACAGTGACAGCGAGTGCAATCGGAAAAGCTGATGCACCGAGAACAAATATCAGAGTTGAGAAGAAGAAGCGTCGGTATTGGGGATATGAAAAGAGAGAACCGGGTGCGAAGTATTTATTTAACATCGCACTCGGTCCTCTCTGTTGTAATACTTTTACGCTGAAGGCTTAGCCTTTCGTGATGCCATTACCTTATCGATAATTCCGTACTCGACTGCTTCTGCAGCGGTAAGAATCTTGTCGCGCTCGATATCTTTCTCTATCTCTTCAACGCTCTTGTTAGAGTGCTTTGCGAGCATTGTCTCGAGAAGTCCGCGCATACGCATGATCTCGCGAGCTTGGATCTCGATATCAGATGCCTGTCCCCCACCTTCAGATGAAGGCTGGTGAATCAAGATGCGTGAGTGCTCGAGAGCGTAGCGCTTACCTTTTGTTCCGCCAGCAAGGATGATCGCAGCAGCAGATGCTGCCTGACCCAAACAGATTGTCTGAATATCTGGACGGACGAATTGCATCGTGTCATAGATCGCTGTGAGGGCGGTAAAAGATCCACCAGGAGAGTTGATGTAGATCGAGATATCGCGATCTGGATCCATGGATTCGAGTGTAAGCAACTGTGCCATCACATCGTTTGCAACAGTGTCATCGATTCCTTGGCCCAAGAAAATGATGCGCTCTTGGAAGAGCTTTGTGTAAGGATCAAGATGCTTTGTTCCGTATGCCGTCTTCTCTTCAATTGTTGGAAGTACGTAGCGGTTTGTAATCTCTTGAATGTGCTTCATTCTTACTTACCTCCCGCAATATCGTTTGTAGCGATGTGATCGATAAATCCATATGCCAGTGCATCCTTGGCATTAAACCAATTGTCACGATCTGAATCAGCGAGAATCTTTTCGAGAGGCTGGCCAGTGTGCTTTGCATTGAGTTCAGAGAGGGTCTGCTTAGTGATCGCCATCTGCTCTGCCTGAATGCGAATATCAGTTGCTGTTCCACCGATTCCACCAAGTGGCTGGTGCATCAAGATGCGCGCGTTTGGTGTTGCATAGCGCTTGCCTGGTGCTCCTGCTGTGAGCAAGAACTGACCCATTGATGCAGCCATACCCATTGCAACTGTTGCAACATCGTTCTTGATGTAATGCATAGTGTCGTAGATAGCTAGACCTGCTGTGACAGATCCTCCGGGAGAGTTGATGTAGAGATAGATATCTTTCTCTGAATCTTCAGCTGCAAGAAGTAGAAGCTGTGCGCAGATCGCGTTTGCCATCTCGTCACGAACCTCGCCCGCTAGGAAGACAATGCGCTCACGAAGTAGGCGGCTATAGATCTGATCGCCTAGACCAAGAGGTGTATCTCCTACTGACTTATTCTGTGGGTTAGTAAAATCCACGGTACTTCCTTCCGCTAAATGCATGTAGTGACCTTAACAATGGCAGGCGGAAATTGCTTCCCAAATTGGTGAAATTGCCCAGAAATCGGGCGATGTTCGCTTACGGCTAAAGAGAAGTTACTTACTCAGCTGCAGATTCAGCTTTTGCAGCTGCAGGAGTGCGCAGTTCTTCGAGTTCGACCTTTGCGCCAGACTTGTCGACAACAGAGATGCGACCGAGAGCTGCAGCAAGCGCCTTCGCACGAGTGACCTCTGCGATGACCTGTGTGATCTGTCCAGCCTTCTGAAGTTCCTGAGCAAATTGCTCAGGACCCATTCCGTAACGCTGTGACATGCGGACCAAGTACTCGGTCAATTCGATCTCAGTGATCTGAACATCTTCGGCCTTCACAATTGAATCAAGGAGGAACTCTGACTTAATGGAGTCACGAACTTCCTTATCAACTTCTGCACGGTGGGTCTCGTCATCAAGACGGCCTTCGCCCTCGAGGTGGGAGTTCACTTCTTCAAGAACGAGATCATCTGGAACTTCAATTGTGAGATCTGCAAGCAACTTCTCAACGAGAAGATCGCGTGCCTGCGCACCCTGCTCGAGCTTCTTCAAGCGAGTAAGGCGCTCTGTGAAATCTGCCTTGAGCTCTGCGATTGTGTCGAATTCAGATGCGAGCTTTGCAAATGCATCATCGACTGGTGGGAGCTCGCGCTCTTTAACAACCTTAAGTGCGATCTCAACATCACCCTTCTCGTCATCTTTCTGACCAACGAGTTGAGTTGTGAAAGTCTTTGTGTCTCCTGCGCTCATACCAATGAGTGCTTCATCGAGGCCATCGATCATGCGGTTAGAGCCGACTTCGTATGAGATGTCATTTGCCTTGCCGCCATCTACCTCTGCACCATCAATACGTGCAGTCAGATCTACAGTGACAAAGTCACCTGACTTAGTTGCACGCTCGACTGTTTGGAGTGTGCCGAAGCGAGCGCGGAGTTCATCGATCTGCTCGTCGAGATCTGAATCCTTGACTTCTACATTATCGACAGTGACAGTGATCTTTGAGAAGTCAGGAAGTGTGACTTCTGGGCGGATGCTGACCTCGACTGTGAAGTTGAGATTCTGGTTATCGTTAAATTCTTTAATGTCGACAACTGGGCGACCAATAACGAGCAATGAGTGCTCGCGAGCTGCCTGGCCATAGAACTCAGGAAGTGCTGAGTTAATTGCCTCATCGAGAACAGCTGCACGACCTACGCGCTGTTCGATCATCGCTGCTGGAACTTTGCCCTTACGGAAACCTGGAACGTTGATCTGTGATGCGAGCTTCTTATATGCATCTGCGATGTATGGACTGAGTTCTTCGAATGCAACTTCAACATCTAGCTTTACACGTGTTGGTGAAAGTGTCTCTACGTTGCTCTTCACAAGTTACTCCTGTTGATTGCAGTTAATTGCAGTTACATGAAATTAAAAATTAACTTCGAACTTCAAGGTAATACTGGTCGGGGCGGGGAGATTCGAACTCCCGATCTCCTGCTCCCAAAGCAGGCGCGCTAGCCACTACGCTACGCCCCGAAGGCGCAGGG
>CAYRJB010000062.1:0-5561 GCA_964424485.1 uncultured Actinomycetes bacterium | reverse complement strand
AGAGCAAGCGGCTCATAATCGCTGTGTCGTGGGTTCAAATCCCGCCTCCGCTACGAGTAGTACTGGTAATTCCGGGCGTGAAATACGCTCGGATTTTCCAATCAACCGGCTGTTGGGTAACCTTCACCTGCTCAATTTGAATTTAGTTTGGAATGTAGAGGGAGTCAACAGATGGCAAGCAAGAGCGCGGATGTCCGCCCAAAGATCACTATGGCTTGCGTTGACTGCAAAGAGCGTAACTACATCACCAAGAAGAACCGTCGCAACGATCCAGATCGTCTTGAGCTGAAGAAGTTCTGCCCACGTTGCAAGTCTTCAACACTTCACCGCGAAACTCGCTAATGCTCAACCCCGACATCGTCGGGCGCACCTTTCCTGGTGCCAATGTTTTCGCTGTTACCCAAGAAAATATAACTGAATTTGCGCGCGCGATTGGCGAGAAAAATACTGAAGTCGCACCGCCAACCTTTACGATAAAAATATCGCTCACTGAATCCCAAGAAATGCTCCAACAATCTGGTCTGAATTGGGATCGAGTTGTTCATGGAGAACAGAAGTTCAACCTTATTCGGCCAATTGTTGCTGGTGACTCAATTATCTGCGACAACACAGTAGAAGCTGCACGAGTAGTTGCTGGCAATGAAATTGTGACAGTTCGATCTGACTTGAAAAGCAATAATGAGCTTGTTGCCCAATCTTGGTGCACTTTGGTGGTGCGCGCATGAGTTTTGTTGCAGGTCAAGAACTCGCTTCAGAGAGTTTTGCAATTAATCGGGCTTTACTCGTCGGCTATGCAAATGCTTCCGGTGATCAAAACCCTATCCATCAGGATGAAGCGTTTGCTAAGTCCGTCGGGCTAGAAAATGTTATCGCTCATGGAATGTTTACCATGGCGCTCGCTGGGCGTTATGTGGCAAATCTTGCGGGCGGATCCGAACGGGTTCTCGAACTCGGATGTAAATTCACAAAACCGGTTGTGGTGCCGGCGAATGAAGATGTTGTGGTTACTTTTTCCGCAAAGGTTTCATCTGTTGAAAATGGAATAGTACGGCTCGATTTAACGGCAAGCTGTAATGAGATCAAAGTCCTTGGTATGGCGAAGGCCGCCTTCTTAATCCGCTGAATTACCCTTGAACTCTATGGCAAAGCTCTCAGATTTCACTTCACTGCATGTAGGAGGATCGGCTCGCGAATTCCTGCGCGTTTCTACTGAAAAGGAACTCATTGCAGCCATTGATGCAGCAGATAGTTCCGGCAAAAAAGTCTTGATCCTTGGTGGTGGTTCAAACGTATTAATTTCTGATGAAAACTTCGAAGGTGTTGTCATTAAGGTAGAGACCACTGGTAATTCCTATGAAATAGATGCATGCAGCGGGGGAATGCTTCAGGTTGCAGCAGGAGATAATTGGGATGAGTTTGTTGCATTCACTCTCAATAAGGGACTTGCGAATCTCGAATCTCTCAGTGGAATACCAGGCACAGTGGGTGGTGCTCCAATTCAAAATATTGGTGCATATGGTCATGAAGTCTCAGAAGTTATTGCCCGAGTGCGCGTTTATGATCGCACCGCAAAAGAGATTAAGACTTTTGCCGCCGCTGATTGCGATTTCTC
Source organism: uncultured Actinomycetes bacterium (assembly GCA_964424485.1). Classification (GTDB taxonomy): domain Bacteria; phylum Actinomycetota; class Actinomycetes; order Nanopelagicales; family Nanopelagicaceae; genus PALSA-747. The sequence goes on along the minus strand of CAYRJB010000062.1, from coordinate 3,949 downwards.
CTACCGGTCCTCGAGGTTTAAGAAAGAGCCGGGAAGATATGTAATTTTAGATGTGACATTTCAATTGCGCAGAGGCGAGGAATCGCTTCCAATTCAATATGCAGAATTGGCTAATGAATTGGGCGTATCTATAGGAGATCGCGTTAATACGCATCTCGTTCGCGAGGCAGTTTTAAAATTGCGAACGAGAAAAGGAATGGTTGATGGTGCGGTTTGGTCCGCGGGATCATTCTTTACAAATCCGGTTATATCGCAGGAGCTTGCTGATGCTCTTCCCAAGGATGCACCGCGATGGCCACAACCAGATGGTCGAATCAAAACATCAGCTGCATGGCTCATGGAGCATGCAGGGGTGAAGAAGGGTGATGCACACAATGGGGCGGCGATTTCTCCACATCATGTGCTTGCGCTAACTAACAGTGGCAATGCGAGCGCAAAGGACATTATCGAACTTGCGCGAGAGGCACGCGCAAAGGTGAAGGCTGCTTTTGGAATTACCTTAGAACCAGAAGTGCAATTTGTTGGAGTCGAGCTTTAACTCTTTAATTATTTAGCTTCTCCAAGAAGTTTTTGAACGCGGGTAATACCTTCGACAATATCCTCATCACCGAGAGCGTATGAGAACCGCAAATAACCTGAAGGTCCGAAAGCTTCTCCTGGTACTGCCGCAACTTCTGCTTCTTCGAGAATGAGTGTGGCAAGTTCGGCAGAGGTCTGAGGTTTTTTGCCACGAATTTCTTTGCCAAGAACACCTTTGACTGATGGATATACGTAGAAAGCTCCAGTCGGAGTTGGGCATACAACTCCAGGAATTTCGTTAAGCATTTTGACAATGAGTTTGCGTCGTCGATCAAACGCAACACCCATCTCCTTGACTGCATCTAACGAGCCAACAAGTGCGGCAATCGCTGCGCGTTGTGAGACGTTGGAGACGTTAGAGGAAAGATGGGATTGAAGATTAGTTGCCGCCTTGATGACATCTTTTGGTCCAATCATCCAGCCCACACGCCACCCAGTCATCGCATAAGTTTTAGCGACGCCATTCAAAATTATTGTGTGATCTGCCATCTCTGGGCAGACAACAGGAAGGCTCGGTGCAGTAGCACCGTCGTAAAGAAGATGCTCATAAATTTCATCGGCAATTACCCAGATGCCATGTTTATGAGCCCATTGGCCAATCGCGCGAACCTGATCCTCAGAATAAACCGAACCGGTTGGATTTGAAGGGCTACAGAAAAGTATCGCCTTTGTCTTGTCGGTGCGCGCAGCTTCGAGTTGGTCAACAGTGACAAGATAGTTTTGAGTTTCATCTGCGAAAACTTCGACAGATTTTCCTCCTGCAAGTTTGATGCACTCGGGGTAGGTAGTCCAGTACGGCGCTGGAAGAATTACTTCATCGCCCGGATCAATGATTGATGCAAAAGCTTGATAGACGGCTTGCTTGCCACCATTTGTGACAAGGACTTGATCTACAGTGATGTCTAAATTTGAATCGCGTTTTGTTTTCTTGACGATTGCCTCGCGAAGTTCGGGCAGACCAGGTGTTGGTGTATATCGATGATTTGCAGGATTTGCTGCCGCTTCAATTGCTGCCTTGACGACATAATCTGGAGTTGGAAAATCTGGCTCTCCAGCGCCGAATCCGATTACTGGCCGGCCGGCCGCCTTGAGGGCCTTGGCCTTCGCATCCACAGCCAAAGTGGCTGATTCGGCAATAGCTGCTATGCGGGCGGAGACGCGTGGTTTGCTCATAGCGGGATTATGGCATTACCCTTCAACCTCTTGACGCTGTGAAAAATCCTCGGATTTGAATATAGGTCATGCTTTTGCATGCCTAAAACAAGTTCAGATACTTCCATCGCCAAGTAAGCGAAGGGCAGTAGCTCAACTGGCCAGAGTTCCGGTCTCCAAAACCGGCGGTTGGGGGTTCAAGTCCCTCCTGCCCTGCAAGTAATGAAGATGTATTAAAGAAGTAACGAGAGAAGAGAGTGACCTGATGACATCGCAAGATGACACAACAAATCATGTCGAAGATGTAGAAGTACAAGGCATCTTCGGACGCATCGGTTTGTTCTACCGTCAAGTTGTCAATGAGTTGAAGAAGGTCGTGTGGCCTACACGCGAACAACTTTCAACTTACACAGCTGTTGTGATGGTCTTCGTATGTTTCATCATTGCAGTTGTCTCTATCTTTGACGTTGCACTCACAAAATTGATCATGTTGATTTTTGGATAGTGTCGAAACCAATGACTAATAACAATGAGGCACTGGTTCCAGGTGCAGATGTGACAGGAGGAGAAAACTTGTCTGAAAATAATGCGCAAGTGATCGATCCATTCGAAGCGGCGCTCGCTACACCTGCAGTTGAAGAGACTCCTATAACTGAAGAAGTTCCAGCTACTGAAGTTAATGAAGTAGTAGACGCTTCTGAATCAACTGAAGGTGACGAGAGCGCAGCAGAGCTCACACCTGAAGAAGCAGAACGTGAAGAATTCCGTCGCGCATTGCGCACTGCCCCTGGTGATTGGTATGTCGTTCACTCATACGCGGGTTACGAGAAGAAGGTTAAGTCTTCGCTCCACAACCGCATCGCATCTTTAAATATGGAAGATTATGTGTTCCAGGTAGAAGTGCCTGAAGAGGAATACACAGAAATTAAGAACGGTCAGCGCAAAGTTGTTAAGCGCAATGTTTTCCCTGGCTATGTCTTGGTTCGTATGGATCTCACAGATGAGTCTTGGTCATGCGTACGTAACACTCCTGGCGTTACAGGCTTTGTTGGAAATGCTCATCACCCAACTCCACTTTCACTTGATGAAGTAGAAAATATTTTGGCTCCACGTCCTGCAAAGACTGGCGGCAAGGTCGATATCAAGCAGGTTGACTTCGAAATTGGCGAATCTGTCACTGTTATGGATGGCCCATTCGCAACTCTTCCTGCATCAATCTCCGAGATCATGCCTGAACAGGGCAAGCTCAAGGTGCTTGTATCAATCTTCGGCCGCGAAACACCTGTCGAGCTCCACTTCAACCAAGTTCAAAAGATTTAAGTAAAGAAATAAGAAAAAGAGGAAAAATAAAATGGCACCAAAGAAAAAGGTAACTGCACTAATTAAGTTGCAGATCCAGGCAGGCGCTGCAACACCAGCTCCACCAGTAGGTCCAGCGCTCGGTCAGCATGGTGTCAACATCATGGACTTCGTTAAGGCTTACAACGATGCAACTGCTAGCCAAAAAGGCCAGATCATTCCAGTTGAGATCACAGTCTTTGAAGACCGTACATTCACCTTTATTACAAAGACACCGCCTGCTTCACGTTTGATCTTGAAGGCAGCTGGAATCGAAAAGGGATCACCTGTTCCTCATAAGCAGAAGGTCGCAACAATCTCCAAGGCTCAAGTTCAAGAGATTGCAAAGATTAAGATGGCTGACCTCAATGCAAACGATATCGACGCAGCAAGTTTGATCATCGCTGGTACCGCTCGCTCTATGGGCGTTATCGTCGACGGTTAATTCATAAAAAATAGATAGGCAGTGGGAGGAAGACGCTCTTCCGTTAACACCACAACCTTGACCTAACAGCAAGAAATAGGAAAGAAGGAAGAAATGAAGCGCAGTAAGAAGTACACAGATGCGGCAAAGAAGGTCGATCAAGACATTCTTTACTCTCCTGCACAAGCTGTGAAGCTTGCTAAGGAAACAACTACAACCAAGTATGACGCAACAATTGAAGTGTCAATGGTTCTCGGTGTTGATCCAAAGAAGGCAGATCAGGCAGTTCGTTCAACTGTTAACTTGCCACATGGAACAGGTAAGACTGCTCGCGTATTGGTATTCGCTGGCGGCGAGCGCGCTGAAGAAGCACGCGCAGCAGGTGCAGATATCGTTGGAGCAGATGAACTTATTGACGAAGTTTCAAAGGGTCGTCTTGATTACGATGCAGTTGTT
>CAYRJB010000061.1:0-5787 GCA_964424485.1 uncultured Actinomycetes bacterium | reverse complement strand
GCCGTCCACTCAGGATTGACGATATAACTTCCAAGTGCCTCATCTGGCAATTTCATAACAGCTTCGTAAACTTTTTGATTCGCCCACGCCATGTGGCGAAGGGATCTCTCTAAGCTGATGGACATGAGGCAATCTTATGGCTTGAAGTGTTACTTAGTTGAATTGAAGAGGTGATGGAAAACTGAGAACCAAATTGCCACTGAATTGCCTATCAATAAGGCGAAAAGAGCGGTTCCGACACCCACATGTCCTCCGAGTAGGAATCCAACTGTGAGCGCGCACACCTCGACCATCATACGAACACGACCAACACGAATACCGGTAATACGATGTAGTGAAGTCATTAATCCATCACGTGGCCCACGACCAAGACCGCTCGTTATATAGAACGCAGATCCAAGCCCAACTACAGCAATGCCTGCAAAAGTCATCGCCAACCCAAGTACTTTGTTATCCGTCTTTGGGATATGATCGACACCGATCTCTAAGAAGTATGCGATAACTGCAATGTTGGCAAGAGTTCCAAAGCCAGGCTTTTCCTTTAATGGAATCCACAGTGCAAGCACAACCGCGCTAGTTAAGAACGTAGCCCAACCGATGTTGAGTGGCGTGTGTTTTGTTAATCCATCTGCGAAAACAACCCATGGTGAATTACCCAGATTTCCTTGGACGAGAAGAGCTTCACCAATACCAAAGATTGCTAATCCGAAGATCAAAGTAACGAGTCGAGTGAGGCCAAGCTCCCATGGGTGGGATGCGGTCCACGGTACAGATGGCACCGTGCGATGGGGCTTGAATATCCTAAACACCTGGCGATAGTAACGAAGAAAAACTAGCGAAGGGCTGATTTAAATCGCAGCGACCAGAAAGCGATGATTAATACTGGAATCATTGCGATTGTGCAGAGCCATGCATAACTTAATTCTGCGATCACAACCCCGGCTAACGCTCCCCCTATAGCAGCAGACATATTCATTATCAGGTCGCTAGTTCCCTGTGCTCCTGTTTTCATCTCAGGCGCTACTGAAGTTGAGAGAAGAGTTGAACCAGCTACGAGGGTGAAAGACCAACCAAGTCCTAGAAGAAAGAGACCAATTCCCATCATTGGGATGTCATTTGCATGTGCTTGTGCGGAAACAACAGCCGATGCAAAGAGAATAACTAAACCGATTTGAATTGTGCGCAGTTTTCCAATCTTGTCACTGAGGTTTCCTACCAGCGGAGAAAATGCATACATACCTATTACATGGATACTGATGACAAAGCCGATTACTTTCAGGGTGACGTCAACATGAGCCATGTGGACTGGTGTCATCACCATGATGGAGACCATGACAACGTGCCCAATTGCTACAGATGCGACTGCGAATTTCGCTAGAGCATTCTCTTTGATGTGAGCAATGACCACCTTGGTTTTAGCTTTGAGAGGCTTCTCCCCCGTTTCTCTTCTTTGAATGGAAAGGAGATACGGATCTGGCTTGAGAAAGAACGTAATCACAAGAACCGATGCAAAGAATGCAACAACTGAAATCATGTAGGGACCAACAAGTCGAGGCAAGCCAAAATATTCTGCAATACCTCCTGCAGGTTGCATGAGATTAGGGCCGGTTACTGCGCCAACCGTTGAACCCCACACAACGTAAGACAAATGTCTCGCCTTGTGTTCATCGGAAGAGAGATCGATTGCAGCAAACCGTGCTTGGTATCCAGCAGCGCTGGCCGAACCTACAAAGAAATTCCCGAGGAGCATCAAAGGAAGGATTGCCGTTGCACCTCCTGTGATAGCCAGTACGGAACCAAGAGTTCCGGCGGTTAATCCAAAACGAAGTGCTGAACGTCGACCTCCATTTGAGGTGAGAGTTGCAAGAGGAAGCGCAAGTACTGCGGCTCCAAGAACAGCAAAAGTTTGTGCAATGCCTGCATATTTTTCTGTGTGAGTAATAGATGTGACGAGCAAAGATCCCGCAGCTACGGTTCCAGATGTTCCAATGCCATTGAGAACTTGAGCAATTGCTAGAGTTTTTACAGTTTTGGATTGAATTTTGACAATATCGGCTGTTGAATTCACCTTGGCATCTTACGCTGATACTTAACTAGTATTCAGGGGTGAAATACGACTTCTCAGTCACAAATGAGCTCATCGAATGGCGTGGTCCTGCACCCTTTTACTTTGTGGAGATTGGCGATGAAGATAGCAGGGTCATCAAGGCGCAATCGAAGATGCTCACTTATGGATGGGGAGTAATTTATTGTCACGGCAAGATTGGGAAGACAGAATTCCAATCAGCAATGATCCCCAAGGATGGCAGATATCGAATCCCAGTAAAGGATGCGGTACGTAAATCTGAGAGCCTTGAACTAGGTGATGAAGTGACGGTAAAACTTAACCTTGGTAAGAGGCCTTAAAGCCTTTCAATATCTCCACCGCAAGTTTGTGATCGTCTACCTGAGGCAGTCCACTTATAACAAGCACTCCTTGCAAGCCATCTGCAGTTGCGATGGGAAATCCTCCGCCATGTATTGCATGCGTTGCATCTTCGACTCCATGCTGCGCATGCCAATCAATTCCATTCTCTTCTGCATGGACTCGCTCGAACATGGTTGAGTGGCCAGTTAAATTTACAACACGAGATTTACGTTGAATCCATCCGTCATTTTCAGGCTTTGATCCAGGGAGTGCGGCTTTAAAAACTTCCCACTCGCCCATTCGAATGGAAATCGCGATGGGCAAAAAACGAGATAGCGATAAATCAGAAGCATACTTACCTAACTCATAAGCAATTGAATTATCGAAATGTGGAAGTATGCAGGCAGCTTCGTCGGCTGCAATCTCAGCTGAAGCGAATCCTCCGGTGGTTTGAACCATCACTTGCCAAGTTGCTCACGAATTTGATTCGCATGGTCTGCGGTATGGCTGGTGTAAGTCTTGAGCCACTTTTCAATTGAGTATGGACCTGATTCTGAGTGCACACCTTCGTTCTTGAGCAATTCAGGAGTGAGGCGAAGAATCAACTCATAAGAAGCTTCGCGTACTGCTTTGAGAACTGCAAGTGAACTTTCGATTGGTGCAGTTGTGTACGCGAGAGTTTGATTCTCAGCCCACTTGGCTTCGTCATAACCTTGAATTGTTGTTCCAGGCTCTGCAAGAAGACGGCGAAGTCTGGCGTAGGACTGAGCTTCACTATCTGCAAGATGATGAATCACTTGCCTGGGAGTCCAACCTTCATGATCCTTCTTGTCTAAATCACTTGGAGAAAGAGTTTTGATGAGTTCAAGGAGCGCATCTGTTGAGGCTTTATATTCATCTGCAAGATTCTTCATACTGCACTTTACCAATCGTAGCCCTATGCATGGAAGAGTTCGCCTTATAGTTAGCCTATGAGCCAAATCCGCGAAATCCCAGCTGGAAAAGTAATTGGAATCAAAACCAGCTTTTTCACAATTATGAATGCAGAGAAATATGATGCAAAGGTTATCCCTAGCGCTTGGCAATCTTTCTTTGCGCAGTACCACTCCAGTACACTTCCAAGACGTAATGCTTTCTATGGAGCTGTGGTTCCCAGTGAATCAATAGATGTTCCGATGACTTATGTCGCCGGAGTACTTGTAGATTCGAATACAGAAGTTCCTGAAGGATTTGCGTCGGTAGATATACCTGCCGGAAAGTACTTCTGTGCAAAGCACCTTGGTCCCATGATTAACCTTGCTCCCTCCTATGGCAATGCCTATGGGGTTGAATTTCCCGCTTCTGGTTTAGATATGCGTCCCGCTCCACATTTAGAAATTTATGAGTCAGATAAAGAACCCATGGATTCTGACTATGAATTTATTATTGCAATTCCCGTCAATTAGGAGAATCAATGGAACTTATCACTTGCCTTTGGTTTGATGGTCGCGCACGAGAAGCGGCAAACTTTTATACCAAGATTTTCCCGGACAGCGAAATCGCTGACAACTGGATTGCTCCAACTGACACACCTGGAAATAAGCAAGGTGAAGAAATTGTCGTGAATTTCAAAATATTCGGCCAGAAATTCATTGGTCTTAACGGAGGTCCGCAATTCCCTCATTCTGAGGCAATCTCTTTCCAGATTCCTTGCACGAATCAAGCAGAAATCGATAAGTATTGGGAAATACTTACGGCCAATGGCGGGCAAGAGAGTCGCTGTGGTTGGCTCAAAGATAAATTCGGCATCTCTTGGCAGGTGACTTCTCCGGAAATGAATGAGTACCTAGGAGGTTCCGATCCAGCAGGCGCTCAGCGCGCAACTCAGGCAATGCTTGGAATGCATAAGATTGATCTTGCAGCAATGAAGGCAGCTTACGAAGGTTAATATTTTTCAACCAAGTCAAAGTAAACGAGCACAATTGGAGTGTCATCAGATATTGACACACCGACTCGCGACCAGTATTCAATGTGGCTCTTTCTAAATTCTTCAGCATTTAAGTCTCCTTCCGCTTCAGCCAGCGCAAAGCGATCAGGGACTTCAATAAATTTACATTCCGTTGTCTCTGTCACTCTTATTTTTCCCAAAATCGCATCATCATTTCCCAAGAGAATTAGCTCTTCGCCCACAGACTCAACGGGTTCTCCCTCATCTATGTATTCCTGGGCGGTTGCAGCAGTTGCTCGCTTATTTCCATGTAAAACAAGTTCACTCAAAATACGACGTGATTCGCCCGGCGTTCCAAATTCGATAGTCCTCAATCCATTTACAATTTTGAATGCCAAGATTTTTACCTCAAATAAGGGCGAAGTTCGACGCGACGATTACATGCAAGTGAACCCTCAAGCGCAAGTCGCTCCGCCAGAGCATCAGAATCAGCCTCGATAATCCAAAAGCCGCTGTAGTTTTGAGAGTCTTTTAAAAGTGACTCTCTCGATATTTCATTCTTAGAATTTCGATTATCGATAAGCGTCGCTGACTGGGCTCCTCCAATACCTGCCGCCGTGAACCAGTGCCCATTCGCTTGCAGTTTTTCATTGAAAGCGTCGATATTTTTCATTTCGTCAGGCCCAGCTGGATTTCCAGGTCCATCGATGACAAAGATGATGTAACGAGACATTTTTAAATTCTATACCCCTATACTCAAACCATGACTACTGCATTGATTATATTCGCCGGTTTCATCGGACTCTCTATTACATTCTCCGCATTTGGAAAGATTAAGCGTATTCCAAGTGCCATCGAAGCTATCGCCCATGTCGGAGTAAAAGAGAAGCAATACAACCAATTAGCCGCTTTAGAACTACTCGGTTCATTAGGTCTCTTAGTTGGTATCTGGAGCAAGCCAATTGGAGTTGCCGCAGCTACAGGCATTTGTCTGTATTTCATTGGCGCACAAACTGCCCACCTTCGCATGAAAGATCCAATTGCAAAGATGTTTCCAGCGATTTTTCTATTTATGATTTCAGCAGCGACACTCATCTTGGAGTTGAAGCGATAAAGTTTAAGAAGCGTGGGCGGTGAGGGTTTCCTCATTGGTTCTCAGTCGATCTTCTCGCAACATGAGGGCGATGCCGTCTCGTACTTGAATCACCTCCCACATTAGGAGCTCGGGCAGACAATTCCAACAGGGCTAAGTACCATTTTGGCTATGAAAAGAAGATTGGCAATCCTGATAACGACGGTTTTCTTGGGATCCTCAATGTCTCTTCCTGCAATCGCATCAGTTAAGCCAAGTACTTCCTGTAAGAAGTTAGGTCAAACAAGTATCTACTCTGGCAAGAGGTACACATGTATTAAGTCTGGCAAAAAATTGATTTGGGATAAGGGAATTTTAATT
>CAYRJB010000060.1:0-6003 GCA_964424485.1 uncultured Actinomycetes bacterium | reverse complement strand
GTGGTGCTCATCCAGAGATTGCAAAACGCTTAGGGGTTGAGATCAGTAAGTACGAAGGACCAACGGGAATTCTCGGTGTCATACAAGATGCATGTGTTCGTAGAGGTATCGATGCCGTCTCTCTGTGGGCGGGAATTCCGCACTATGCATCAAGTTCGCCGTCTCCTAAAGCAACTCTTGCGTTAATCAATGCCCTCGAAGATTTCCTTGAAATTTCACTTCCCCAAGGAGAACTTCCTGAAGAGGCGCAGGCATGGGAATCAGATGTCTCTGAAATGGCCAAGGAAGATTCCGATGTTGCCGAATATGTGAAGGCGCTAGAAGAGAGTAAAGACTCTTCAGAGTTACCCGAGGCCACTGGTGAATCAATTGCGCGAGAACTGGAACGATTCTTACGCAGACAGAGCGAGAACTAGAGAGCAACTCCTAGCAAGGTATCCAGGGCTCTCGATAATTCACCCGCAACTCCCCCAGTCACACCAGACTCGGTCGCATCCATCCAGCGATGTATCGCAGTCAATGCGCGCGGAGTATCTATGTTGGACGAGAGTGAATCAATAATCTCTTGAATTACTTCGTCGGTAGGTGCAACTTCCATGCGTGCAAGATTGAGTTGCAGGCGTTCAATTTCTCGCGATGCTCTATCGATGATCGAATCGCTCCACATTAAATCATCTGCGTAGTTATGTCCCATTAGAGCCCATCGAATCGCTGCTGGATTGATACCTGAAGAAATCAACTTTGAAACGAAAACTAAGTTGCCAAGTGATTTGCTCATCTTTTCACCATTGAGGCCAATCATTCCTGCATGGACATAACTGCGCGCAAATTTTTGATTATTCATACTTCGAGACTGAGCTGCTGACATCTCGTGATGAGGAAAAATTAGATCATTACCTCCTCCTTGGATATCGATGGCAAATTCATCGCTGGATTCGGGAAGTAGATAGTGAAGTGCTATGGCGCAACATTCAATATGCCAGCCTGGTCGTCCTACTCCAAATGGACTTGGCCAACCTGGTTCGCCTTCGCGGTGCGCAAGCCACACAAGTGCATCGAGTGGATTTTCTTTTCCGGGTTTCTGGGGATCGCCACCTCGTTCAGCAAATATCTCGAGCATCTTCTCTTCTGAATAGTGGCTACGGGAGCCAAATTCGGAATCAGAGTGAACGCGGTAGTAAATATCTGAACCCACTTCGTAGGTGGTTTTGTGATCCTTGAGTTTTCGGATCGCTTCCACAACGAGTGGCATTGCTTCAACGACACCGATGTAATTCTGAGGCGGAATGACATGCAGATCCGTCATATCGCCTTTGAAAAGATCGATTTGAGATTGCGCCAAATCGCGCCAGTCGACCCCGTCGCGCTGGGCTCGTTCAAGGAGCGGATCATCAATATCAGTGATGTTCTGCACGAAATCGACTTGTGCCCCGGAGGCTCTAAGAAAACGATTAATGAGATCGAATGTGAGGTAGGTGGCCGCATGTCCGAGATGAGTTGCGTCGTATGGAGTAATGCCACACACGTACATTCGATAGCGATCTTTGATAGGAAGGGCCTCAACGCGTTGGGCAGCCGTGTTGAAAAGACTAAGTTGAGGAATTCTAAACCGTTGCGGGAGTTGAGGGATATAAACCTCTGGCCAAGGGCGCATAGTGAAACTCTAACTCAAAAAGGCGGCCAAGGAACTGATGGCCACTCATCACTGGGAGCTGGGAACTTTTCTTCATTAAGTAATCTGTTGATACGGGCCAAGAGTGCTTCTAATTCTGAAGCTGTGATGAGTTTTAATAACTCATTTCTTTTAGCCTTAACCGAAATCTCTAATGATTGCAATTGGACGATTTCATCCTTATTCAGAGGTTTATCTGCCCACTGCCATAACACGGTGCGCAACTTGTCATCTTCATGAAAAGTCACTCCATGGTCACACCCATAAACTTCATTCTCACTTCTCGGGAGTAGATGACCAATTTTACGATCAGTGTTATTTACAACGGCATCAAAGAGAGCCATCGTGCGCAGTTGGGTGTTATCAGTTCGGTAGAACTCCGCGAGGTCTATCTCTTCATCGATATCAATCCATTGCTGCACCATGCCAACACCAAAGGGGCCATCGCGTAGGACCGTAGGAGGTACCACGCGGAAATCTCCCAGCTCACTAATGAGGTATGCAGCAACTTCACGTTGTGCGAGATTTCCATCTGGAAAATCCCAGAGCGGTCTTTCTCCAGCAATTGGTTTATAGATCACCGGGATTGAATCCTTATTGAATGAGCAATTTGCATAGAGCGTGGCGTTTGATGCATCCACGAGTCGACCGGTGACTTCCAATGTGCCGTGAGTGAGATGTTCAATTATGGACTTCATCGGCGATACCCATTAGCCCTTGGGCAGAGATGTCCACGCAGATCGATAGGTCCACCACAGAAAGGGCATGGTTGTCTTCCTGCGTTAACAACCGATGAGGCTCTCTTTGAGAATTGATCAGCGACCGAGGGCGAAATGAGAACGCGCAAGATATCTTGATCACCGCTTAAGTCGTCAACATTAATGAAATCTGGTTCCTGTTCGTCACTTTCAGAGATTGCTTGTAGATCTATCTGTATAAGTTGGCGGGAGCTATCAAATGCAATGCCTATTAGGCCAACCCTAAATTCTTCTTCAATCGGGGTATCAAGTGGCGCATCGTCTCTTACGAGGCGAGGAATGGCAATTGTTGGGTCGCTCTGTTTAATCTCACGAATCATGTAGGTAAGTCGATCAGCGAGTGCTTGTACCTGAGACTTTTCACAAGAAACTGAGATGAGTCGCGAACCTTGACGGGCCTGAATAAAGAAAGTTCGTTCACCTGGTTGGCCGACAGTTCCAGCAACAAATCTTTCGACTGGATCGAAGAGCAGAACTCGAGCTGTCATTTCCTTTTAACCCGAGCTTTGCGTGACCCGCCACCAAGGAGTGCTTTCGTAGATTTCTCCATTGCCGTCAGCGGCGCGATGGGACTGTGCGAATCATTGAACGCCAGTAACCGTGATTTAGAACCATCGAAATCAATGACGGTCACTGACGCTGGATCAATCACGAGGGATTGAAAATCATCAAGTTTCATCTTTAGGAGTGATGCGACAATCGCTTTCAGAACATCACCATGGCTAACGAATAAGTGGGTTCCGTTCTTCTTATCCTCAAGGGCAGCCATGACACTTGAGACAGCTCGCTTCTGCATTGATTTCATTCGTTCACCATCGGGAAATTTCACAGAACTGGGGCGCTCTTGAATCTCTTTCCACATCTTCTCTCGTGAAAGTGATGAAAGTTTGCGTCCGCTCCAACTGCCATAGTTCATTTCGATGAGGGATTCATCAACCTCATACTTCTTAAATCCCTGTGAGTACTTCGAGTTCAACCATGGTGAGATTGTCTCTTCGCATCGTTGCATAGGGCTGACACGAATACTGTCGAAAGTGCTCGGACCAAGCCGCCCAACTAATTCCTCGGCTTGTCGCTTCCCCTTTTTGCTTAAGGAAACGCCTGGCAATTGCCCGCTAAGAATTCCCGCATCATTCGCAGTCGAATGTGCATGTCGTATAAATACTAAGCGCGCCACAACACGAAGATTATCGTGCTATTTCTAATAACGAACTTTCAACCTTGAAGTTGCTATGGTCTGAGCCATGGAGATGAGACGAGCCGGCAAATCTGGACTGTCACTCTCCCGTTTGGGTCTAGGAACGATGACGTGGGGTCGAGATACAGATACCCACGAGGCGGCCGATCAATGTCGAGCATTTATTGAAGCGGGCGGCAACTTCATCGACACTTCATCAACATATGGAGATGGTGATAGCGAGAGAGTCATTGGTGGACTTATCGGCACGCTCTTTAAGCGTGAAGATGTTGCAATCGCTACAAAAGCGGGTGTCTCTTTTCCTGAAGGTGTCCGTACGGTCAATAACTCTCGACAATCTCTGATTGCCGAACTTGATCGCTCACTTTCACGGTTAGAAACTGATTATGTAGACATCTGGCAGATTCATTCGTGGGATCCGCACAATCCACTTGAAGACACACTTTCCGCCCTTGATTACGCATATTCCTCAGGAAAAGCGCGTTATGTAGGAATATCAAATTTCTCCGGATGGCAGAGTGCGCGCGCAATCACGATTCAGGAGACCAATTCCGCGAAAGCTCCGATCGTTACTCACCAAGTTGAATATTCATTACTGAATCGTGAGATTGAAAGCGAAGTGCTCCCCTGCGCTGATGAAACTGGCATAGGCATCCTTGCTTGGGCCCCACTGGGTCGCGGTGTGCTCACTGGTAAATATCGAAAGGGAATTCCAAGCGATTCTCGCGCCGCAGCTCCGCACTTTGTAAAACATGTAGAGCCATATTTGCGTGAAAAGCCTCAGAGAATTGTCGAAGCAGTTGCGGTTGCCGCTGAAGGACTCGGTTTTGCACCTCTTGAAGTTGCTCTCGCATGGGTTCGCGATACACCTGGAATCACTAGTGCAATTGTTGGTGCTCGCACCGGAGCTCAATTGCGAGGAATCTTAACTTCTGAAGAGATAACTCTGCCTGGCATCGTTCGAGATGCTCTCAATGAAATTTCTGCTCCGTAGTCGGTAGCTCAGCAATTTTCTAGGAAGTCGGCAAGAACATTGACGCCGAATTCAAGGCCCGAAATCGGCACTCTCTCATCGACTCCATGGAAGAGGGCCATAAAATCCAAATCAGCCGGAAGTCGTAATGGGCTAAATCCATATCCGACGATTCCAAGTTCGGAAAGCGCCTTATTATCGGTGCCGCCACTCATGAGATAAGGGACCGGAATCCCCTCGGGATCATGTTTAGTGATGGCGTTACACATTGCGTCTACAAGATCGCCTTCAAAATTCACCTCTAGAGCTATATCTCGGGAAACTGTTTCAATCGCAATGTCTGGACCAATGATAGAACGAATAGTCTCGTTAAGTTCATCTTCATAACCAGGTAAGAAACGACCATCAATAACTGCGCTTGCCGAACCAGGAATTACATTTGCCTTATAACCAGCTTCAAGCATTGTGGGATTAGCAGTGTTCTGCAGCGTTGCCCCGATCATTCGTGCAGTTGGGCCAATCTCTTTCAACAGTGGTCGTAAATCGTTCTCGTCATATGGCTTACCTGTTGCCTGTGCGATCTTCTTGAAAAGAACTTTCACCGTATCTGTATAACGTTGCGGCCAGTTAAATCTTCCTATCTTGGCCACTGCTTCAGATAGGGCTGTTAGTGCATTCTCATCGTTCATCATCGAGCCATGACCAGCTCGACCTGCAGCAGTGAGTTTCATCCAATGAATACCCTTTTGGGCAGCTTCTACGAAGTAGAGACGCTTCCCATCTCCCACTGTGACTGAGAAGCCGCCAACTTCTGAAATTGCTTCAGTGCATCCAGCAAAAACTTCTGGGTGCTCTGCGGCCATCCACCTAGAACCGAAAGTCATGCCTGCTTCTTCATCCGCAAAGAAAGCAAGCACGATATTGCGCGGTGGCTTGTAGCCTGTTCGAGCCCACTTTCTTACAATCGCGAGAATCATCGCATCGACATTCTTCATATCGACTGCGCCTCTTCCCCAAATCATTCCATCGCGAATTTCGGCGGCGAATGGATCGACAGACCAATCCGCAGCATTTGCAGGGACAACATCGATATGCCCATGAACAACCAGACCAGGGCGAGAAGTATCGGCGCCCTCAATATTGGCAATTACATTGCAGCGATTAGGAGCGGACTCATAAATTTTTGAGGCTATTCCAACCTCTGCAAGAGAAGCTACGACGTACTCAGCGACTGCCCTCTCATCTCCTTTTCCCTCACCGAAATTCACGGATGGGATGCGAATGAGATCTTGGCAAATCTTTACAACTTCTTCTTCGAGAGTCATATCCCTATTGTGCCTCCTTTCACCAGCCTTCCTCTGCAGGGTTCGGCTCACTTTTGCGTGCGGTGGCGGCTCTAGAT
>CAYRJB010000059.1:0-6353 GCA_964424485.1 uncultured Actinomycetes bacterium | reverse complement strand
TATATAGATGTGCTCGATGAAAAAGCAGGCGTCTACGGCCATGAGTACAACTTGAAAGATGGCGGAGTTGAATTCTTAGTACCATCTCTAGGCAAGCCCTATATACCAGCAGTGATGAGCGCACTCAGTAGATTAAAGTCTGGTTCGATTAGACTTTAAGCAGTTCAGCCAGCTCGGTTTTCAATTGTGAAACGGTTGCTTTCACATTTTCAACTTCAGTGTATGGACCGCTGACTTCTATATAACACTTCAATTTTGCTTCAGTGCCGCTAGGTCTGACAATAATTCTGATGGATTCTCCATACCAGAGCGTTATTCCATTGGTCGCGGGAAGACCAGCCGCAGGTTTAGCTAGATCTATGAAGCGTGTGAGAGTGTTTCCTGCGAGTACTTTTGGTTGCGCTGCACGTAAACGTGCCAGCACGCCATCAACCATCGAGATATTGGGAACTCGAATCGAAATCTGAAGGGTGGAGTGGTACCCATATGTACTCCAAATTTCATCTAGAAAATCGGCGACTGTGCGCCCTTCGGCCTTAAGCTCTGCTGCACATTGGCGAAGTGCGAGCGCGGCAGATATCCCATCTTTATCGTTAACGCTCAAGGCATCGACGGCATATCCAATTGCCTCTTCATAACCAAAGCGCAAATTAGGGATTTTTGCCAACCATTTAAAACCTGTGAGAGTTTCGTGAAATTCTATTCCGTGTTTCTTTGCAATTTTTCCGAGCGCAGAGGAAGAGACGATTGAATTTCCAAATGCTTTTCCGTCGCATGTAGAGCGGAAACGCGTGGCAATGTAATGACCCAGTATGACGCCTATTTCATCACCGGAGAGCATGCGCCACCCTGTGCGAGGATCGTGAATGGCGGCAGCGCATCTATCTGCATCAGGATCATTTGCAATGACGATGTCCGCCCCTTCTTTTTGTGCAAGAGCTATAGATAAATCAATTGCACCAGGCTCTTCTGGATTGGGAAACTGAACTGTCGGAAAATCGGGATCTGGTAACGCTTGTTCTTTCACGAGGATTGGTTCGTTAAAACCTGCTGCTTTAAATACCTCAAGCAAAGTCTCTGTTCCTATTCCATGCATCGCCGAATAGACAACTTTTAATTGGTCATGCGAACGAGCAATAGATCCAGTTGCTCTCACGTATGCATTGAATACTTCATCATCAAGGACAATCCATTTTCTTTCACGTGGTTGTAATGAAGTGATCGTTGCAATATCGGCTGCAATTTCCGTGTCTGCGGGTGGAACGATTTGTGAGCCTGCATATCTAACTCCATCAACTGTGCCACCTAAATAAACCTTGTAGCCATTATCTTGTGGTGGATTGTGGCTTGCAGTCACCATCACGCCTACGTCAGCTTTCAAGTAATTCACGGCGAAGGCTAAAACTGGCGTGGGTAGTGGGCGCGGAAGTACATAGACCTCCATTCCAGCGCCCGCAAAGACCTGTGCGCTTTCATCTGTGAAATCTTCAGATCCATGTCTGGCATCTCGACCGATTACTACTTTTGTAAGACCTCGCGCTTTCATATACATAGCAATTCCAGCCGATGCGCGATGAACGACTGCTCGATTCATGCATGAAGGTCCAGGTCCTATAGGGCCTCGCAAGCCTGCAGTTCCAAATTGAAGAAAACCTTGAAAACATTGGCGGAGCGCTTCTTCGTTGCCACTGTCCAACCATTCCTGCAATTGCGCGGCGGTCTTTGGATCTGGATCGGTTGCAATCCAATCTTTAACTTCGCTCAAAAATTCTTGATCCATGGCAATCACGTTTTATAAATGGGGGAGAACTTTTGCGAGCAGAGATCCAATTCTGCCTGCAGATGCTTTGCCTGCAGCCATTACCTCTTCATGACTTAACTTTTCTCCTGTTATTCCAGCTGCCGCATTGGTGACAAGGCTGATGCCGAGAATTTCAGCTCCGAGGGCATGTGCAGCAACAGCTTCTGGAACCGTCGACATACCGACGAGGTCAGCGCCAATGGTGCGAATGAAATTAATCTCTGCAGGAGTTTCGTAAGAAGGTCCTCTCCAATGTGCATAGACGCCTTCAACGAGTGATGAATCTTCGGCTTTCACGAGGGCACGAAGACGTTTGCTGTAACAATCAGTGAGATCAACAAAAGTTGCGCCAATCAACGGGCTTACACCTGTAAGTGAAATGTGATCTCGAATCAACACGGGTTGTCCAACTGAGTAGTCGCGGTTGATACCTCCGCAAGCATTTGTCAGAACGATTGAACGACATCCAGCTTTTACTGCTGTTCGAACTCCATGTACAACAGGTTCAATACCTTTGCCTTCGTAAAGATGCGTACGACCTAGAAATACAAGTGCTCGTGTTATACCTTTATCGCTTTGAAAGTCATATGAACGAATCTTCCCACCATGGCCTTCAACGCTTGGTGCAAGAAATCCTGGCAGTGCTGTAGCTTCAAATTCATGGGTAGGACTGCCTAACGCATCAGCTGCATCTATCCATCCAGAACCCATCACAAGTGCAACGTCATGCTGTGGTTTCCCAGTAAGTGCAGCTAACGCATGCGCTGCTTTCTCGGCAGTGCCAATTGGGTCTGTATAAAGATCGCTCATAGCGAGCAATCTAGCGAATTAAAAGCCTTCTATTCAATCATTCAATGTCATTGATAGTGCAAAGATTTTGGCCGCTTGTCACAGTTTGGCCGACTGAAACATTGAGACCAGCAATAATTCCCTCACGGTGAGCGACAAGTGGTTGTTCCATTTTCATCGCTTCTAGAACAATAATGAGATCTCCAGGCACTACTCGATCCCCGTTACCCTTGAGAACTTTTACAACCGTACCTTGCATGGGGCTCTCAAGGTTATTGCCGCTTGCTTTGCCAAGAATATTGCTCTTTATTCGACGACGTTTCTGAACCTGTTCATTCGAATGAAGAACCACTTCAAAACGGTGGCCATCAATCTCCACGACTACTTTTTGCTCGGCGGTCTTAGATGCTTTGACCCCTTCTTGGTAATTAAATGCAGGAATTTCATTTTTGAATTCTTTTTCAATATAGCTGGTGTAGACCTTGAATTGATCGGTGAAATTTGGATCATTCACGATGGCACGATGGAAGGGGAGCGCGGTTGCGAGCCCACCAATCTCCATCTCTTTGAGAGCGCGGCGAGCTCGTTGAAGAGCCTCTTCGCGAGTTGAGCCAGTAACAATCAATTTCGCAAGGAGGGAATCAAAATGTGATCCAATCGTGTGACCGTGATCAAAGCCCGCATCGATCCGAACGCCAGGACCATCGGGAACTTCCCATGTAGTAATTGTTCCAAGCGATGGAAGGAAGTTGTTTCCAGGATCTTCACCATTGATGCGAAATTCGATGGAGTGTCCGCGAATAACGGGATCGACATTTGAAATCTTTTCTCCGTCTGCGATTCTAAATTGCATACGGACAAGATCGATTCCTGTTACTTCTTCAGAGACAGGGTGTTCAACTTGAAGTCGCGTGTTCACTTCCAGAAATGAAATAGTTCCGTCAGAACCAATGAGAAATTCGCAAGTGCCAGCCCCGACATAACCAGCTTTTTTCATGATTGCTTTTGACGAGCTGTAGAGCTGTTCTTCTTGAGCTGGGGTTAGAAATGGCGCTGGAGCCTCTTCGACAAGCTTCTGATGGCGACGTTGGAGTGAACAGTCGCGAGTACTAACAACAACCGCATTTCCATGTTTATCAACGAGTACTTGAGTCTCAACGTGGCGAGGCTTATCTAAATAGCGCTCTACAAAACATTCACCTCGACCGAAACCAGTAATCGCTTCACGAACTGCTGATGCAAATAGTTCTGGAATCTCTTCTTTCTTGTAAGCAACTTTTAAACCACGACCGCCGCCGCCGTGAGCTGCTTTAATTGCAACCGGTAATCCATGTTTCTCTGCAAATGCGATGATCTCTTGTGGATCATCAACAGGATCAATCGTTCCAGCTACGAGAGGGGCGCCAACTTCAGCGGCAATTTTGCGAGCGGAAACTTTATCTCCAAGTGCTCGAATAGCAGCAGGAGGGGGCCCTATCCAAATAAGACCTGCAGCTTCAACCTTCTCTGCAAAATCAGCATTCTCTGAAAGAAAGCCATAACCTGGGTGAATTGCCGAGGCTCCTACTTTCTTGGCAATATCCAAAATTTTCTCTTGATCCAAATAAGTTTCTGCTGCTGATAGACCATGCAAAGCATAAGCATCATCTGCAATTGCAACATGAAGTGCATTGCGATCTTCATCAGAGTAAATGGCGATTGATTTAATTCCGTGATCACGACATGCACGCGCGACTCGCACTGCGATTTCGCCGCGATTAGCAATTAATACACTTGAGATAGCCATTAATTCGCTCCTGCTTTTACAGAGATGAGATCAAACCAATTGAGGCCGATACTTCTTACCATTGTGCGTAGAGTTGGCAGAGATAACCCGATGATTCCACTCGGGTCTCCTTCAATACGAGAGACAAAAGGCGCTGAGATTCCATCGAGTGAGAATCCGCCTGCGAGTTCAAGTGGCTCTCCAGTAGATACATACGCCTCGATCTCATCATCGCTGATATCCGCCATGAATACTCGAGAAGTTGAAATATCTGAAACTTCAACACCTGCTTTGGTATCGATAATGCAGTGGCCGGTATGAAGCAGCCCACTCTTACCACGCATTCTTTTCGCCCGCGCGACGGCATTTTGGTGTGTCAGAGGTTTGCCTAGTGACTCACCTTCAAATTCGAATGTCGAATCGCATCCAATAATGAGTGCGTTTGTTCCAACATCAAAAGTATTTTTAACCGTATGAGCTTTGAGGATTGCTAAAGCGATCACCATCTCAGCCGGCTTAAGTGATGTAATGGTTGGATCTTCTTCATCAACACCACTCACCATAACTTCGAAATCCAAACCTGCAGATTCCAATAATCGTTTGCGAGATGGAGACTGTGAAGCCAAAATAACTTTACGACTCATGATGCGGTCGTGCCCCAATCACGAGGAAGTGATTTGGAAATTTTGAGTCGACTCCATGATGATCGATAAGACTTGTCTGGATTTGCTTGACGTTCTAACTCTTCAACTGCAAGTTGAAGCGCGCTCATTTCTGGACCGGTCGCAGTGCCTGAAAGAACAGTAAATTTACGAAACTTGCGTCGCCGTCTTTGAATGGCCATTAGAGGGGAATGTTTCCATGCTTGCGAGTTGGCAGATCGACTCTCTTGTTGCGTAGCGCTTTCAGGGCTTTTGAAATTTCAACTCGAGTTTGGTGAGGTTCAATCACGGAGTCAATGAATCCACGGTCGGCAGCAATATATGGGTTGAGAAGTTCCTCTTCATATTGTCCGAGCAATTCAGAGCTACGTGACGGATTTTCTGCAATTTCTTTTCGATAGAGAATATTTATCGCTCCTTGAGCGCCCATCACTGCAATTTGCGACGTAGGCCATGCAAGATTGATATCAGCACCTAAATGCTTGGAGCCCATGACGATGTAAGCGCCACCATATGCCTTGCGAGTAATTACCGTGACAAGTGGAACGGATGCTTCCGCATACGCATAGAGCAATTTAGCGCCGCGACGGATAATTCCATTCCACTCTTGTTCAGTTCCTGGCAAGAATCCTGGTGTGTCTACAAGAGTTATAACTGGAATTCCAAAGGCATCGCACGTGCGAACAAAGCGGGCTGCTTTCTCTGATGCATCTATATCTAGGGTTCCGGCAAATTGTTGAGGTTGATTCGCAATGACTCCCACGGAATAACCATCGATGCGGCCAAACCCAACCAAGATATTTGGCGCAAAAAGCGCATGAACTTCTAGGAAGTCGCCTTCATCAAGAATCGCTTCAACTACAGTGCGAATGTCGTAAGGCTTATTGGCATCATCGGGGATTATGGAATCGAGAGCACGATCAGCCGGACCAATATCAAGCGTATTTGTAACGGGCAAAATAGGTGCATCATCCAGATTATTGCTCGGCAAGAATGAAAGAAGCGCCTTCACATATTCAATAGCATCTTCTTCAGTCTCACCTAGATAATGTGAATTTCCTGTCTTGGAGTTATGAGCATATGCACCACCCAGATCCTCCATAGAAACTTCTTCACCCGTTACTGCCTTGATGACATCTGGACCCGTGATAAACATGTGCGATTTCTCGTTGACCATAATTGTGAAATCAGTAATTGCAGGGGAGTAAACAGCTCCTCCGGCGCATGGACCAAGAATCAAACTAATCTGTGGAATCACGCCTGAAGAGCGAACATTGCGTTTGAAAATCTCCCCATATTGGCTAAGAGATGCAACTCCTTCTTGAATGCGGGCCCC
>CAYRJB010000058.1:0-6405 GCA_964424485.1 uncultured Actinomycetes bacterium | reverse complement strand
GTCGCTTCGTGGTTGCTCGATCTCACAGCTCAGGCATATGAAGAAGATGCAGAATTAAGTGCATACGAAGGCAACGTTTCTGATTCGGGCGAAGGTCGATGGACTGTTCAGACTGCGATCGATGCCGGCACGCCTGCAAATGTGTTATCCGCCTCATTAATGGACCGTTTCGCCTCCCGAGGGAATGCGCTTTATGGAAATAAGGTTCTCTCTGCTATGAGGAAGAAATTCGGCGGCCACGTCGAACCTAAGAAGTAATTAGCACGATTTTTCACACACTGGAGAATATTTTTTGAACGCACGGGTGCATGTAAAACGTCCTGCCGACGTCCTGGTTCTCTTTGGCGCGACTGGTGACTTGGCGAAGAAAAAACTCTTCCCAGCGATTTACTCCATGGTCGAATCTGGATTTCTTAATATCCCAGTCTTTGGTGTCGCTTCATCAAAATGGGATCACACACAATTTGCCCAGCATGCAATAGATGGAATTACTAATGCGGTTCCTGAAACAGATCCAAAAGTGCTCGAGAAGCTCGATCACCTTCTTGATTTGATCGTGGGGGATTACTCAGCACCCGAGTTGTATGACGACATCGCAAAGAAACTCGAGAAGTATGAAAAGCCAGTTATCTATCTTGCGATTCCACCAAGCGCATTTGAAAATGTCACAAACGGTCTCGCGCGCGTTGGTCTTACTAAGCGTTGCCGTCTGATTCTAGAAAAGCCTTTTGGTCGCGACCTCGAATCAGCAGAGAAGTTGCAAGACTTCCTCGAGGCTGTTCTTCCTGAAAAACGTATCTATCGCATCGATCACTACCTCGGTAAAGAATCGGTGGAAGATATTTTGATTTTCCGATTTGCAAACTCCATCTGGGAACCACTCTGGAATCGTAGATACATCAATAGCGTGCAGATTACGATGGCAGAATCATTTGGTATTGAAGGACGCGGCGCGTTCTATGACGGCGTTGGCGCCATTCGCGACGTACTTCAAAACCACCTGCTCCAAGTTCTTGCACTGATTGCAATGGAGCCACCTGCAGAGATGTCAGCTGAAACCATGGAGATGGAAAAACTCAAGGTTTTTCGCGCTATTAAGACTCTCAAGCCAAACGAAGTTATTCGCGGCCAATATGTTGGTTATTTGGATGAAGAAGGCGTTAAGGAACATTCAAACGTTGAAACTTTCGCTGCGGCAAAAGTTGAAGTGGATTCATGGCGATGGGCCGGTGTGCCTTTCTACATTCGCACAGGTAAAGCTCTAGCTGAAACCACACTTGAAGTTATCGTTGAATTTAAACAACCACCACGCATGCTCTTTGCTGATACTCAAGAAGCATCACCGAACATCCTTCGCTTCCGTCTCGGAAGGAACGATGGTGTAGATATTGAATTGATGGCAAAGGCTCCGGGCGACAAACTCGCAACCCAGCCAGTTCAATTAAATGTTGAATTCACCAAAGCGCTCGGTGAACGGCAAGAAGCCTACGAACGCTTACTTCGCGCTGCTTGCCTTGGTGATCATATGCGCTTTGCACGAATCGATACCGTCCTGGAAACGTGGCGCATAGTAAATAACGTCATCAACGGGGAACCAGACCTACATCCTTATTTCGAAGGTACGTGGGGCCCTGATGATGCCAGCGAGCTGATTCCTGGCGGTTGGATAGATCTTTAAGCCGTAATTGTTTCGCGGGCAACAACCCAACCCGCATAAATAATGCCATCGATTGCAACGAGATGCATCGTCTCGTTTGCTGCTAATTCGATATTGATCAGATCTCTTATTGCTTGTGAAATGTCGGTTGCCGCGCGGCGAACATGTGGGGCGGCGCCCATCACTACTCGATAGGACTTGCCTCCACCTGAAACAACAGCCGAATAACCTTTATCGGTGTTATGTTCATAGTTCATTGAGCCAAATTCTTCGGTCGGAGATAACCACTCAACAGCAGCCATATTTGTTTTGCTGGGATCTTTCTTCAAAACTGCAGCAACGATATTTCTAATTGTCGCTTCGGCAAGTGTTGTCCCGGGAACATTTCCGAGTGGAGATTCTTGAAGGACGGTATGGCGAACGGAGTAAATCTCCTTAGTAGTCGGCACATATTTTGGCTTGCGGCCAAATAACTTTGCGAAGATTCCCACTAGAACTTTCCATTCAGAGCGTTAATAAATGCATCGTGCAGCAATCCATTTGAGGCTATACCCGAGCCACCATGTGGTCCATTCTGACCTTCAATGTTTGTGAATGTGCCACCCGCTTCTCGAACAATGATGTCGAGCGCAGCCATATCCCAGAGAGCAAGTGATGGTTCAGCGGCGATATCTACAGCGCCTTCAGCTACGAGCATATGTGACCAGAAATCACCGAGGCCGCGTGTGCGCCAAACTTTTTCTTGAAGTGCGAGCATGTTCTCTTTGCGATCGCCCCAACCGATGAGATCTGAGTACGACAGTTGAGCATCAGCGAGCTGGGAAACTTTGGAGACAGAAATAGGTTTTGGATTTTGATTGCGCACAACTACGTGTGCGCCATTTCCTTTTGCTGCAGACCAGCGACGGTATAGGGCAGGGGCAGAAACGACACCAACTTCGACTTCATGGCTGGGATTAACGAGCGCAATCAGTGTGGCCCACACGGGAATACCGCGGAGAAAATTCTTGGTCCCATCAATCGGATCAATTACCCAGTAATACTTACCATCAAGGTTCTCGGGGCGACCAAACTCTTCACCCACCACTAGGTCGTCGGGGCGAACTTGGGAGATGAGTTCGCGAATGTTCTCTTCAACTTTCTTATCCGCATCAGTGACTGGTGTGGAATCGGGCTTTGTTTCAATCACTAAATCATTAGCTTGAAAACGGGTCAACGTAATTCCATCTGCATTGTCTGCAAGGGTGTTTGCAAGCGCCAAGTCGGCAAGAAGGTCGCGTGACATATGTGGAATTCTAGTCGCGCTCATTTAGAAGAGTTCGGAGATTTTTCAAGCGTTCACGTGAATCATCTGACAATTCCCAGTGATTGAGGGCGCAATTCTCTTCATCGTGGCTGCAATTGCGTGGGCAATGCTCGATAGCTTCTGCGAATTCTGGAAAAGCACCTACTACGCGGTCTCGTTCAACGTGAGCAAGTCCAAAGGATCGAACCCCTGGCGTATCAATAATCCATGTGTTCGCATCGAGTGAGAATGCGTAACTGCTCGATGATGTGTGGCGACCACGTCCGGTTACGTCATTAACAATTCCTGTATCGCGAAGTTCCTCTCCGGCCAGCGCGTTAAAGAGAGTGGATTTGCCAACGCCAGAATGTCCGATGAACACAGTTCTCTTGCCCGCAAGTTTTTCTTTTATTGCAGAGAGATCGGAGCCACGTTGAGTCTTGATGGTTTTTACAAAAAGGGATGCGTAGGGAATCAGGAATTCATCAGGTGTAGCAAGATCGCACTTGGTGACAATAATGATGGGAGAGATGCCTTGATCATAGGCAACAACAAGTGCGCGATCGACAAAACCATGACGAGGTTCGGGATCGGCAGCTGCAATCACAATGGCCATTTGGTCTACATTGGAGACAATCATTCGCTCAAATTGAGCGGCGTCATCAACGGTTCTAGTTAATACATTGTCGCGTTCGTCGACTCCGACGATACGTGCAAGTGTGTCGACCTTGCCAGATAAATCGCCAACAATCTGTGCCACATCACCAACAACAACAGATTTCTGTCCAAGCTCGCGAGCTTTCATCGCAGTGACGACTGTTCCATCTTCTAGGACACATGTTGTGCGCCCCCGGTCTACTGCGATAACCCGACCTCGGGTTGCATCAGAATAATCAGGGCGATCTTTAGTGCGTGGGCGAGTGCGTCGTGAGGGACGGATGCGAACATCATCTTCGCTATATTCGCGAGCCAAACTACAGCGCTCCTTGATGCAAAGTTTCGCTCCACAGACCAGGAAAATCTGTGATTGTCTTCTTAGTTGTTGCAATATTTTCAACCTGCATGCCCTCAATGCGAAGCCCGATCATCGCGCCGGCAGTTGCAAGTCGGTGATCTTCATAAGTATGGAAAACACCTTTATGAAGCGGTTTGGGGTAAATGCGAAGAGCGGTCTCTTCCTCAACCACATTACCGCCGAGCGCATTTACTTGTTTTGCGATCGCAGCGAGGCGATCAGTTTCATGAAGTCGCAAATGACCAATACCTCGAAGATAGCTAGGTGAATCTGCGAGAACAGCGAGCGCAGCGATAGATGGTGCAAGTTCGCCAACTTCATGCATATCAACATCAATCCCGTGAATAGTGCCATCGCCTGAGACTGTCAGTGAGGTAGCGCCATCTACGTTATGAAACTCAACCTTTGCACCCATATCTTTAAGAATCTGGCGAAGTTGATCACCAGGTTGGGTAGTAGATGCGGGCCAATCATTGATGGTGACTGATCCGCCACAAATCATCGCAGCGCCAAGAAATGGCGCTGCATTTGAAAGATCCGGTTCGATGGTGATTTCACGTCCATGCATAACAGTCGCGGGTACTCGCCACTCTTTATTATCAATAACTTCTACATTGACTCCGACTTCGCGCAGCATATGGACTGTCATATCGATGTGTGGAATTGAAGGCAGAGTTGAGCCAGTATGACGAACTGTGATGCCTTTCTTTGTTGCTGGAGCAACCATCAGAAGAGCAGAGATAAATTGAGAAGAGGCGGATGCATCAACATCTACGGTGCCACCATCGAGTTGGCCATTGGCATTCATTGTCATCGGCAATGAGTATCGACCGCCATGTTCGATGGAGACGCCAAGGGATTCAAGTGCAGCAATAACGGGACCAAGGGGTCGTTCATGCGAACGTGGATCGCCATCAAAGTGAAGAATTCCTTTAGCCATCGCAGCAACAGGTGGAAGAAATCGCATCACTGTTCCGGCGTTGCCAACATCAATCTGTGCAGGACCAAAAAGAGGCGCAGGTGTAATTGTCAGATCCCCATTTGGCGCTTGATCAATTCCGACGCCAAGTGCTTTCAATCCACCAATCATCAGCGCCGAATCGCGAGAGTGAAGTGGTTTGCGAAGGATGGATGGTGAATCAGCGAGCGCTGCAAGAATGAGCGCGCGATTTGTTACTGACTTAGACCCAGGGATTGTGATGCGCGCATGCACAGGCTTATTGCCTCGGAAAGGTGCGCTCCACAATTCGGTCATATGGGGAAGTTTATCCGATAGTGTCGCCACCATGTGCGGTCGATATGCGCTCAGTAAATTGCCTGCTGAACTCATCGAGGAATTCGAGATTCATACAGGGGCAACCATCGGCAGAGTTTTGCCTGCAGATTGGAATATCGCGCCTACTAAACCGATATACATCATCAAATCTAATTCTGAGGATCAACGTGAATTATCGATTGCATCCTGGGGAATGATTGCGCCATGGAGCAAAGATGATGACTCTGCTCTGAAATCACAATCGATGGCGATCAATGCTCGAAGTGAAACTGTTGATGAGAAGCCAACTTTTCGAAGCGCATTTGCATCAAGGCGTTGTCTGATTCCTGCAGATGGTTATTATGAATGGGCAACTGAATTAACTGCTGCACATAAACAACCTTTCTACATTTCTCGCGATGATCATAAGACTCTTGCATTTGCTGGTATTTGGGATCGATGGGTGTCTCCGACTGGAGAAATCAAGGAGAGTGCAGCCATCATCACTCGTCCATCTGTTTCTTTCTTAGCCGATATTCATAATCGAATGCCCACCTTCCTGCCAGAAGATCGTTGGGATGCATGGATGGATCCGTCGACGAAGGACCCTCGGGCGTTGATGGAGGTTTCAGAGCCTGCTGCCCACCTTGTGGCGCATCCGGTCAGCAAAGCCGTTAACTCCGCCCGAAATGCCGGCGTCGAGCTCACCTATCCCGTTGAAATAGAACCTGAGACTCTCTTCTAACGACTAAGAGTTCAGGGGTGTAGGAATAACCACTCCGCTTAGAGTGTTCCAAGAATGTGCCTGTAGCCTTCGCATCGATGAGTGATGCACCGATCGCACGCCGCCCAAAAGCCGGGGGGATCGTTCAGGCTGCCGCAGAATCCATCGCCGAACGCAAGATTCGTTTCGAGCGCGATGCGTTGCAATATGCAAATCAACTTTATGCAGCTGCACTTCGTTACACAAAAAATCCCGAAGATGCACAGGATCTTGTCCAGGATACTTTTGCAAAAGCATTCGTCTCCTTTCATCAATATGAAGATGGCACCAACCTCAAGGCTTGGCTCTATCGCATTCTCACCACAACTTTCATCAATAACTACCGCAAGGATCAACGTCGCCCACAATTGAGTGATGGTGAAAATGTCGAAGATTGGCAATTACACGCTGCGGCTTCACATACCAGCGA
>CAYRJB010000057.1:0-6840 GCA_964424485.1 uncultured Actinomycetes bacterium | reverse complement strand
GTTGAACCAGAAATCATGGGTTACGGTCCAGTTCCAAGCACCATTAAAGCTTTAGAAAAAGCTGGTCTATCTATTGGAGATATCGGACTCTTTGAAATCAATGAAGCATTTGCCGTTCAAGTCCTCTCATTCCTTGATCACTTTGGAATTGCAGATGATGACAAGCGCGTCAATATTCATGGCGGCGCAATAGCTGTTGGACATCCCCTGGCCTCCTCTGGAATTCGCCTCATGATTAACCTTTGTCGCGGGTTTGAACTTCATCCCGAAGTTCAATATGGAATTACAACTATGTGCATTGGCCTCGGAATGGGCGGAACAGTTATTTGGGAGAACCCACATTTTTCAGGCGCAGGAAAGGCTGGCAACTAATGTCTACACAAGTAAGCACGCAGAATAATCCTGACGAAGTTGTCACCCACGCCTTCGTTCGCGAAGTCGATCTCACTCCTTTTGGTTTTAAAGGAACTCTCGCACTGATTACTCTTGATAACGGCATGGATCACACTCGTCCTAATACTTTCGGACCAGGGTCGGTACAGGCTCTTAATGATGCGATAACCACTGCAATGAATTCCAGTGCCGACGCGATTGGCATAACGGGCAAGCCATTTATATTTGCTGCGGGTGCAGATCTCAGTGGAATATCGATGGTGACTGAGCGCTCTCAAATGCTCGGTTTCTCAAAGATGGGACACGATGTCTTTCGCAGGCTTGGAGAGAGCAAGAAGCCAACCTTTGCCTTTATTAATGGTTTAGCACTCGGTGGTGGCTTAGAAGTTGGCCTTCACAGCCACTATCGCACACTATCTGCTACAGCATTCACGGCTCTGCCAGAAGTCTTCCTTGGATTACTTCCTGGTTGGGGCGGGGCCACAATTCTTCCGAAATTAATTGGGCCAGAAAACGCAGTTCAAGTCATCCTTGTGAATGCTTTGAATAACAACACCATGATGAAGGCAAAAGATGCGCTTGCACTTGGAGTTGTTGATGCTGTGTATGCACCAGCAGATTTCTTGGAGAATTCCATTAAATTTGCAGCGGAGGTCTTATCTGGCAAGAAAAAGATTGAACGCAAGGATTTTTCTGGCGATGACGCAGCATGGCAAAAGGCGTTGGCAATAGGAAAAGCAGCTGCGGCTAAAAAATATGGCGGAGCGGATATAGATGCCCCTCGCCGCGCACTCGAGATGATCGCTGCTGCACAGAAAAACACTCTGAGCCAAGGATTTGATGCCGAAGATCAAGCGCTCACCGATCTTGCAATGGGCAATCCACTTCGTGCATCTCTCTACGCATTCAATCTCATTCAAAAGAAAAAGAAGAAGGTCGAAGGAGCTCCTAAGCCTGCACTTGCTCGGAAGGTCACAAAGGTCGGCATTGTTGGCGCCGGACTGATGGCCTCGCAGCTTGCCCTGCTTGTCATGCGCAATCTCAAAGTACCTGTTGTTATTACCGATCTAGATCAAGAGCGAGTTGATAAAGGCCTTGCTTACATCAAAGCGGAGATTGCCAAATCAGTAGAGAAGAAGAAGCTCTCCCCCGAGGCTGCTGTTCGTCTGGAATCACTCATCTCTGGTTCAGTCTCGAAGGAAGTCTATAAAGATTGCAACTTCATTATTGAAGCTGTCTTTGAAGAGCTCTCGCTCAAGCAATCTCTCTTCAAAGAGCTAGAAAAGATTGTTTCCGATGAATGCGTACTTGCTTCTAATACTTCTTCTCTCTCTGTGCAGAAAATGGCAGATGGCCTTGCACACCCAGAACGCGTTATCGGTTTCCACTTCTTCAATCCAGTAGCTGTGATGCCACTTCTTGAAGTAGCCAGAACCACGCACACCGACGATCCAACAACTGCAACGGCTATCGCAGTAGGCAAAGAGTTAAAGAAGACAATGGTGATTGTTAAGGATGCACCTGCATTCGTTGTCAATCGTCTTCTCACAAGGTTCATGGGAGAAATTACCGATGCCATGGATGAAGGAACTCCTTGGGAGGTTGCCGATTCAGCGATGCGCCCACTTGGGTTCCCGATGACATCTCTCGAGCTACTTGGACTTGTTGGTCCAGGGGTTGCACTTCACGTTGCAGAGACCCTTCACCACAATCTTGGCGAGCGTTATCGCATCTCACCTACGATGCAAAGATTTGTCGAAAAGGGTGTTCGCACCTTCTACATCAAAGATAGCGAAGGCAAGCAAATTCCAAATCCTGATGCACTTGCTCTCATTGAAAAGGGATCGAACGCGTCAACTGCTGATGAAGTACGTATCCGCGCTCTCAAAGCGTTGGCAAGTGAAGCACGGATGATGCTTGATGAAGGCGTTGTCTCCACTCCCGCAGAAATTGATATCTGTATGTTGCTTGGCGCCGGATGGCCGCTCCATTTGGGTGGAATCTTGCCGTATTTGGATCGCGAAGGAATTAGCGAATCAGTTACCGGTCAACGTTTTCATCCGGCAGGAGTTGCTTCCCTAGCTCAGTAGAGCCGCCTATAGAACCACTATTTGCGGCCACTAATGAGCGAGCAATATTTTGAACGGTGATGCCGAGGTCTGCCAAAATTTCCTGTCTCTTGCTGTGTTCAATAAATTCAAGAGGCACACCAAGGGAATGAACAGGAACATCTACGGATGCATCGCTCAGTAGTTCGCGAATAGATGATGCAACACCGCCATGTTTAATTCCATCTTCCAAAACAACGATGCTCTTATATCGTCGTGCCATCGTGACAAGTGATTGTGGCAGAGGCTTGACCCAGAGCGGATCCACAACGGTAACTCCGACGCCTTCGCGATATGCCATTCCAGCAGCTTCAACTGCAATTGGCGCCATGGCACCGATTGATACAAGTAATACATCTGCGCTCTCGCCTCGATAAAGCACATCGATTCCGTTATTGCGTTCAAATGCAGGGATATCTGCGTGTACAGCGCCTTTTGGAAACCGCACCATTGAAGGAGCATCGGCAATTTCTATACATGCTTTGAGCGCTTCCTTCAATCGCGATCCATCGCGAGGTGCTGCTACGTGCATTCCCGGAACAATCCCTGTGATAGCTAAATCCCAAATGCCATGGTGAGAAGGGCCATCATCGCCCGTCACTCCGGCACGATCGAGAACAAAAGTGACGCCGGCTTTATGAAGTGCTACATCCAGGAGCATCTGATCAAATGCTCGATTAAGAAATGACGAATAGAGCGCCACTACAGGGTGGAGTCCACCAAAAGCCATGCCTGCAGCAGATGTCACTGCATGTTGCTCGGCAATACCAACATCAAATGTTCGCTTTGGAAATTGAGCTTGAAATTTATCGAGTCCTGTTGGACCTAGCATTGCAGCAGTTATTGCAACAACGTCGCTACGTTTTTTTCCTATCTCAACAAGTTCATCTGCGAAAACAGAAGTCCAGGAGCGAGCTGGCTCTGCAACTGGCTTACCAGTTTCAGGGCTGACAACTCCGACTGCGTGGAACTTCTCTGCCTCATCCTCTATGGCAGGGCGGTGTCCGCGACCCTTTTCAGTAATGACATGCACCAAAACTGGATGACCAAAAGACTTGGCGTGGCGGAGAGCATCTTCGACAGCCTCAATATTGTGACCATCAATTGGTCCGACATATTTCAAACCAAGATCTTCAAACATGCCTTGCGGTGCAACAATATCTTTTAACCCTTTTTTAACGCCATGTAGCGTTTCATAAATTGTATGACCCACAACTGGAGTGCGCTCGAGAACGCCTTTGCCCCAGTCAAGAAACTTTTCATAACCACTAGTAGTGCGAAGTGTTGTGAGATACGTCGAAATTCCACCTATCGTCGGTGAATAGGAGCGTTCGTTATCATTGACAATAATCACCAGTGGAAGATCGTCACTAGCTGCAATGTTATTGAGCGCTTCCCACGCCATACCACCTGTCAGAGAACCATCTCCAACCAAGGCAACCACATGGCGATTCTTCTCCCCCTGGATGATAAATGCTTTTGCAATTCCATCAGCCCACGAGAGCGCAGTCGATGCATGGGAATTCTCAACGACATCGTGTTCACTTTCACGACGGTTGGGATAACCGGCTAGACCTCCGCGTTGGCGCAATTTGTCGAAACCCTCAGCGCGGCCAGTAAGAATCTTATGGACATATGACTGATGCCCTGTATCAAAGAGAAATACATCTTGTGGTGAATGAAAGACTCGGTGCATAGCGATAGTTAATTCAACAACGCCAAGATTGGGACCGAGATGGCCACCAGTTTTAGATACCTTCTCGATAAGGAAGGTTCGAATCTCCTCAGAAAGCGCGTTCAGATCTGCATAGGAGAGACCTTGCAGATCAGCAGCGCTGCGGATCGATTCGAGCATGGTCAGATTCTACTTGAGTCAGGATGCAAGTATTTAAAGGAGATTACGCAGGACGTACTGCATGATTCCACCATGGCGGTAGTAATCCGCCTCTCCTGGCGTATCAATACGGACCTTTGCCTCAAAGCTCTTCTCGCCTGCTTTCACGGAAACAGTCTTTGGAGTTGTTCCATTATTGAGAGCTGTGATTCCAGTAATTTCAAATACCTCTTCTCCTGTCAGGCCAAGTGACTGCGCATTTTGGCCATCAAGGAATTGAAGCGGAAGCACTCCCATTCCAATCAAGTTAGAGCGATGTATTCGTTCAAAACTTTCAGCTATAACAGCTCGAACTCCAAGAAGAGCAGTTCCTTTTGCAGCCCAGTCTCGCGATGATCCTGATCCATATTCTTTACCTGCCAAAATAACAAGTGGAATTCCTGCCTTTTGGTAATTCATTGAAGCATCGTAGATAAAGGCTTGTTCTCCGCCCTTGGTAAAGTCACGTGTATATCCACCAGAAACATCATTGAGCAATAGATTCTTCAAGCGAATATTTGCAAAAGTGCCTCGAATCATTACCTCGTGGTTACCACGACGTGATCCATAAGAATTGAAATCTGCACGATCTATTCCATTTTCGGAAAGGTATTTACCTGCAGGAGAATCAGCCTTGATATTTCCTGCCGGCGAGATGTGATCTGTTGTAATTGAATCCCCAAGCACTGCCATCACTCGTGCACCTTTGATGTCAGTTACGGGTTCTGGGTTGCGAGGCATGCCTTCGAAATATGGAGGTTTGCGCACATACGTAGATTTAGCATCCCATTCAAAAGTCTTACCAGTTGGCGTATCAAGTGATTTCCAACGTAAATCACCGTCAAAAACGGTTGCATAATCCTTTTTAAACATATCAGAAGAGATGGACGAAGCAATCACTGAATCAATCTCTGAGTTAGATGGCCAAATATCTTTGAGGAAAACATCATTCCCATTCTTATCTTGACCAAGTGGATCCTTATCAAAGTCATGATTCATGGAGCCCGCGAGTGCATAAGCAACAACTAATGGGGGTGATGCAAGGTAATTCATCTTTACATCTGGGCTGATACGGCCTTCAAAGTTGCGGTTGCCTGACAGTACAGCTGTCACCGCAAGATCGTTCTCGTTAATTGCCTTTGAAATATCTACTGGAAGCGGACCTGAGTTACCAATACAAGTGACGCAGCCATAGCCCACAAGGTTGAAGCCGAGTTCCTCCATATATGAAGTGAGGCCAGCCTTATCGTAATAATCAGTCACTACTTTAGATCCTGGGGCAAGCGTTGTCTTTACCCAAGGTTTTGCTTTGAGACCCTTTTCGACTGCCTTTTTAGCCAATAGAGCAGCTCCAAGCATTACTGATGGATTTGAAGTGTTTGTGCAGGAAGTGATTGAAGCAATGACAACATCGCCGTTTTTCACGGTGGACTTAACTCCACGAACATCAACTTCTACAGGGTTTTTATTTGTCTTGTCGGTGAAATATGTAGGGACAATAGATTGATAGGCGCTCTTTGAATTATTGAGCGAGATGCGATCCTGTGGGCGCTTTGGACCTGAGATAGAAGGGACCACGGTTGCAAGATCAAGTTCAATATATTCAGAGTATCGAGGCTCAAGCGTTGGGTCATGCCAGAAGCCATTGCTCTTTGCATATTGCTCTACAAGATTAATCTGCTCATCGCTTCTACCTGTGAGTTTGAGATAGTTGAGAGTCTCTTGATCGACTGGGAAAATTGCACACGTTGATCCGTATTCAGGAGACATATTTCCGATTGCAGAACGATTTGCCATGGCTAGAGCGGTTACGCCTGCTCCGTAAAACTCTACGAACTTTCCTACCACGCCATGCTTGCGGAGCATCTCCGTAATCGTGAGAACCAAATCCGTAGCAGTGGTGCCCGTTGGTAATTCGCCCTTTAATTTAAATCCAACAACTCGCGGAATCAGCATTGATACTGGTTGCCCAAGCAGCGCGGCTTCAGCCTCGATGCCACCTACTCCCCAACCGAGAACTCCAAGACCATTAACCATTGTGGTGTGTGAATCTGTACCAACCACAGTATCTGGATATGCTCGAAGAACACCATCTACATTTCGAGTCATGACTACGCGCGCAAGGTATTCAATATTAACTTGGTGAACAATGCCAGTCCCAGGTGGAACAACTTTAAATTCATCAAAGGCGGTTTGGCCCCAACGCAGGAATCGATATCGTTCACGATTTCGCTGATACTCAATGTCAGTATTCTCTTCAAAAGATGTCTTGGTTCCGAAAACATCAGCGATAACTGAGTGATCGATAACAAGCTCTGCGGGAGCAAGTGGATTTACTTTGGAAGGATCTCCACCAAGATCGGCAATTGCCTCACGCATAGTTGCAAGATCTACAACACATGGAACGCCGGTGAAATCCTGCATGATTACACGTGCAGGAGTAAATTGAATTTCAGTATCTGGCTC
>CAYRJB010000056.1:0-6862 GCA_964424485.1 uncultured Actinomycetes bacterium | reverse complement strand
TAGATCAATAATCATGAACTCATTCTTTCACGAGAATGCAGATGTGTCTGTGGGGTTCGCCCCTCATCCCATGTGATGATGTACAAGGCAATCATCACTAGTACACCACCAACTAGGACACGTGAAGTTAGGTGCTCATGCCCATACAACACACCAAAAATTGCTGCGAAAATATACTCAGTAGTGAAAATGACACCTACAGTCGTAGCAGACATAAAAGATTGCGACCAGGTTTGAACGATAAATCCATATGCACTTGCAAAGAGAGCGGTATAAATCACCGCGCTCCACACGCCTGTATCTGGCGGCATTTGAAAACCGTTTTTGAGCGAGAAGACAAAATTGACTCCTCCTACCATCATCATCTGTATCGTAGTAAGAGCCCACGTATCAGTTCCCTTGCTCCAGTGACTGAGAGCGACTATGTGTGCTGCAAAACAGAGTGAAGAGATGAGAACTAATAGTTCTCCCTGTCCCATCGACAAACCATTAAAAGCGAGGAAACCAAGCCCAACAGCAGCAAGAAGAACTGATCCCCATTGAATCTTGCTCACTCGATCTCGCAGAATTCCAGCCGCAATAAGTGGAGTAAAAACAGAATAAAGGCCGGTGATGAAACCTGTCTTTGCTACCGTAGTCATTGTGAGTCCAAGTGTTTGAAAAATATATCCTGCTGCAAGAAATCCGCCGATAATTGTTCCTCGGAATAGGAATTTCTTAGAGAAATGCCGCAGTGCCTGCGGGCGAATTGCAATCATGATAAGTGCTGCAAGGATGAAGCGCGACGCTAGGAAAGAATATACATCTTGCCTATGAAGCGAGTCTTTCATTATGACAAAAGCGCTTCCCCAAATTACAGCCACTGAGAGAATGGCTGTCGTCGAGAGATATTTATTTTGAAATTTCATTTCGAAACCTTAGACCGCATTTTCTTGAGCATTGCAACTTCTTTGCCGTGTTCGGGTTCCATGCCAGGAGTTTCGAGAATTAGAGGTGCATGCGCAACTGCCGGATGGGCAATAAGTTCTTCAAAAGGCTTTGCACCTATCTCACCTTCACCAATATTTTGATGGCGATCTTTGAGTGCACCACAGATATCCATAGAGTCATTGGCATGTATGAGTTGAATACGTTCAATTCCTACAAGAGAGACTAGAAGGTCGAGTGTTTCCGTCATCCCTCCCTTCTTCTTTATGTCATGTCCGGCTGCAAATACATGACAAGTGTCAAGGCAGACACCAACCTTGGGATGCCATTCAAGTGCATCAAAATATTTAGTGAGATCGTCAAGCTTTTTGACTAGAGATTGTCCTTGACCGGCTGTTGGTTCAAGTAGTAGCCAAGGATCATCGCTCTTAAGTTTTTTTAGGATAGGCATCATGCCTTTATTGATCTGCTTCCAAGCGTTGTCGACATGAGCTTCATCGACAGCAGATCCTGTATGGATAACTGTGCCAAGGGCACCAATTTCAGATGCACGCTTGAGCGAATATGCAGTCGAAGCCAAAGAGTTTTCATAAGTCGATGGAGTAGGC
Organism: uncultured Actinomycetes bacterium; assembly: GCA_964424485.1. Taxonomy (GTDB): domain Bacteria; phylum Actinomycetota; class Actinomycetes; order Nanopelagicales; family Nanopelagicaceae; genus PALSA-747. Next base: position 5,327 of record CAYRJB010000056.1, on the reverse strand, counting down.
GAGCCCAAGTTAATGAGAAAAGGTGCATGCACATAACTCTCAATATCTAACTCTTCACATTTAGATCTGAAAGCCAGATCCGCTTCTGGATTAGGTTCGGGCATTGCCCAGCCGCGTGGATTGCTAGCAAAAACTTGAATCGCTTCACATTTGGTAGTGAGCGCATATTCGATAGAACGTTTAGCCATTCCGCCCGACGTTGGGACATGCGCACCAATTTTAGGAGCAATTGGAAGAGTCGACATGGGATGGAGCGTACAGGCTATGAGAGCGTGATTGTGACTACGGTTCCTTTGCGCACCTTTGTGCCAACCTTAGGCGAGATTCCAGTTACTTTCTTAGATGGTTTAGTTCCAATAGTTTTTACGACCACCTTAAGTTGAACATTCTCAATCGCGGTTACCGCTGCACTCTTGGTTAGCGCATAGACATTAGGAACAAAAGTGAACTCGGAGCCACGGGAAACCACTATCAGGACTTCGGAGCCTTTATTGATTGATGCTGTTCCTGCTGGATCTTGTCGCTTTACCGCTCCTTGTGGGACTGTTTCACTATAGGCATATGCAACTTTGACTTTGAATCCAGCATCCGTCAATTCATTAACTGCTTGATCAGAGCTCTTGTTTGTGTAATCAGTAAGAGCAACCTGTTCAATTCCTTTACTGATGATGAGGTCGATAACAGCATTGCGCTTTGAAGGTGTGCCGATTGGTGGATTGGTATCCGCCACCATATCCTTAGCGACATTGCTAAAAATCGAAGTAACATTTCCAACTTTAAGTCCAGAGTTGATGATTGCAGCCGTTGCGGCATCTTGTGTCATGCCGGAAACATTTGGAATCGATATGCGTTCCTTACCTTTAGATATAACTAAATGAACTGTTCCATCCTTACCAATACGTCCACCGCCACCTGGTATCGAAGTCAAAACAAGACCTTTATCTACATCTTCGCTGAAATCTTCAGATGTGATATCTACCTTGAGCCCAAGTGCGTTAATCGATGCTTTTGCATCTGTTTGAGTGAGACCAACAACTGAGGGCAGGACTATCTGTTTTGCTGGACCAAAGTAATAATAACTTCCACCAATGAGTGATAGGAGAATTGCAGCGGCAATCGCCCGATTCCTTTTTACACGTGATGAAGTCTTCTTTTTTCCATTTCGAACTGACATTGTCGTGCTCTCTCTATTTATGTCTCGATTGAGTTTTTCGACCGGCCCTGTCAAATTCTTTGCACGTTCAATAATTTGATCACCGATTCGGACGATACCTTTGTTGATCTCCGTCCTCCGCGATTTTGATTTTTTGTTCTTTTCAGGTGCGGGAGGAAGGTCAAGCTGTAAACTCATTTGGCGTTTGCTGGGATCAAGAGTTATTTGTAGGGCTTGCAAGTCCTCCATTAAAGCAGCTGCAGTCGAATACCTTTTATCTGGATTTCGCTCTGTGGCTTTGGCAATTATTCGCCCAATCTCTGGGTTGAGTTGAGGTTTGAGGGTATGAATGCTTGGAACAGTTTCATTCACATGTCTATATGCGATAGTGATAGGCGAGTCTCCATCGAATGGTTTCACCCCAGTTAACAATTCAAAGAGGGTAATTCCAAGAGAATAGACATCGCTTCGTGCGTCGCTTATCCCTCGTTCAACTTGCTCGGGGGATAAATAGGAGACGCTTCCTAGCACAACACTTGATTCTGCCGTCTGCGTCGCGCCTAACACCGATCCTCGTGCGAGCCCAAAATCTGCAATCTTTACTCGTCCATCTTTGGAGATCAATATATTTTCCGGTTTGAGATCGCGGTGAATAATTCCAATACGATGCGCTTCAGCTAGCGCGCTTGTGACTGGGATAATAAATTTTAAAACCTCTTCAAGTGAAAGGGATCCTCTCTCGAGAAGATAATCTCTCAACGTTGAACCATCGATATATTCCATGACTATAAAGACTGCCGGTGCGCCACCTTCGTTCCAACCCTGGTCTTGAATCCCAACAATGTTTGGATGGGAGAGCGCTGCTGTCGCCTTCGCTTCGCGGATGAACCTAGACACAAATTCTTCATTTTGAGCAAGATGTGGATGCATAATCTTGACTGCAACTTTTCGATCAAGTCTGGTATCCATCGCTACATAAATCGAGGCCATTCCACCAGCAGCGAGAAGCTTTTCAAGATGGTAGCGGCCATCGATTAATTCACCGGCGAGGTCAGACACCCTTAGATTTTAGAGTAGTTACTCCATAACTATCGTGAAGCTAGCGTTCTCGCGAGTGTGATGCTCTGCGAAATATTCGGCTTGTTTTTGGCTCCAAGTCTCCATAAAAGGTGCAATTACTTCACCATCTCGAGAAATCGCACGGTGAACTCCAAGACTTGGCTCAATATCTACCCAGATCGAGAGAGAAGTTTTCTCTCTAATCTCCTTTCTGCCCGCTCCTACACCTTCAAGAATAAGCACCTGAGGAGTGGGTATGGATTTGACGCGTGTAAATTTTTTTTGAGCCCAGTTATATATGGGATGGATTATCTCTTTACCTTGACTTTGATTAGCAATATCTTCAAGTGCTCGTCCTAATTTTGGACCTAGCGCGTTGTCCCATCCATCGTATAGATCATCCATGTGAATAATCTCAACGGAAATTGCTTTTTGGCGTAATTCCGACTTGAGTATTTCGGCAAGCGTAGTCTTTCCAGCCCCGGCTGGCCCATCGATGGTTATGAGAGTTGATCCAGACGCTTGAAGTTTACTTTCAACAATAGACCGAATGACTGAATCTATTGAACTCATTGGCGTTTACGAGCTTCGTTGTTCCATCGCACCCAACCGCCAACTGCAAGAGCAACAAAGATCAGATAGAGAATTGCGGTGAGGTATTGGCCACCATGAAAGTATTGATAGGAATATACAGCATCTACTACAAACCAAATTGGCCAAGCTTCAAATTTCTCTACAACCATCAAGACTTGAGCGATACAAGAACCTACAAAACCGAATGCATCGGTAAGTGAAGCTGCAGCCCCAATATGTTTAAGGAGCGGATAAAGCGCGAACCAGGCAATAAGAAAACCAGCGAAATATTTAAATCTCTCGCCAGCGTTAAGTTTGCCCGGCTTGGCACCTTCTTTACCCCAACCAAACCAACCCCAAACGCCACCTGCAATAAATATGAATTGCAAGGTCGCACTCGCGTAGTACTTCCATTCAAAAAAGAGAATTGCATAGAGAAAACTGGAAATATTCCACCATGGCCACGTTTTGCGTGGTCCAAAGATCCCATAGGCAACTCCGATAACCGATGTCACAAAGGCCAAGAACTCAAGCAGAGAGAGTTTGTAATTCCATGCCGTGAAGATAGTTGTCATATAAAAGTGTTGAATTGAATGCAAGATATGCATGCTTAGCCCCTTTCCAATTCGCATTACCGAACTGGTCTCACGGTCGGTCACTTTTAGAGACCCTCTCAGCCGAAATTTTCAGCTCCCGTCGAGAAAAAGCATACAGCCTCTGCAACAATTAACTATGGGCCATTTTGGATACCTTGCCATGTTGCTTTTCACCGTTGTCGGTTCTTTCTGGCTTGAGTTTGTATACAAGGTTGGTGTGCTGCGACGATGGAAGAGATTGTGCGCCGCCATAGCACCAACGGCCACTCTCTTTCTCCTGTGGGATTTATATGCAATTTCCCATAGCCATTGGCACTTTGATCAAGCACAGATCTTGGGCCTTTATCTTCCTGGGAAATTGCCAATAGAAGAATTCCTTTTCTTCGTCATTATCCCCATTGCCGCAGTCATGACTATTGAGGCCGTTCGATCGGTTAAGAAAGATTGGAAGGTCGAAGAGTGAGTTATACGCAATTAGCCTTGTTAGCGCTTGCTCTTTCGATACTTTCTGATGGCTTCGTGAGCCGGCAACGCATGCTATTTAAGAAGAGCTTCTGGACGAGTTATGCAATCATCTTGCCATTTCAATTGCTTACAAATTGGTGGCTCACTTCGCGCAACATAGTGATGTACAACCCTGATGTGATTATTGGATTACGTATTGCCTCGGCGCCAATTGAAGACCTCATATTCGGTTTCGCACTGATTCTTGGCGTTCTTCAATCGTGGGCGCGTTTTGCTCGAATGTAAGCAGGGAATGCAACACGAAGTCTGCGACCAAGGGAAGTCTTGGCTCGAACGTTGAAGACGTCATAACCGATTGCTTCGACTTCGTCGACGATTCCACAATAAAGTTCGGACGCAGCTTCTATGCATGGTCGACTCTTCGGTGCTAAATGCCTGATGCCAGCGTTAGCTTGGTTTTGAAGCGCACGCACGCGAGAAATATTAAATTGAAGCGCTTCTCGTATCTCGGGTGTCAAACGTTTTGCTTTGAGCATTTCTTTATCAACTCCAAAAGATGCTAGTTCATCTAGAGGTAGGTAAATACGACCTCGATCCAAATCTTCACCAACATCTCTAATAAAATTTGCAAGCTGAAATGCGGTGCCTAAGGTTTCTGCAGCAAAGTCAGCTTCTGCTCGATCTGCGCCTTTTGCCAGACCCAAGACTGGCACCATTTGTAACCCAATAACGGAAGCGCTGCCAAAGACATATTTCATAAGATCTTCATAGGTTGCGTAAGTTTTGATCGTGAGATCCATCGTCATTGAGTTAAGAAAAGCTTCAAAGTATTTAATAGAGATATCAAATTTCTTCACGGTATCAACAAGTGCGCGACCAATTTTCTCTTCACTCTTACCTTTGGCTATGTCGGCAAGAGCTTGGGAACCCCACCCTTGAAGAACTCGAGATTTTTCTTCGCCACTCAATTTTGAGGAGAGGTCGTCAACAATTTCATCCGCATAACGGGCGAAGCCGTAGAGCGCATGCACATATGGTCGCTTCTCTTTAGGCAGTAGAAGCGTTGCAAGATAATAGGTCTTGCCATGTTCGGCATTTAATTTTTTACACGCTAAATAGGATTGGATGAGGGCGGGATCTTTAATCCCAGCTGCTTTGAGCTCATCCATAATCTCCAGCGTAGCGAAACCTTCAACTAATTATTGAGAGTTGAGCGCAGTACGAAGAAATTTTTTTAATCTCACCTGGATACCGAACGGTAGTTGAGGGGAATAGGTGAGTCTTCTGGGTATCTTTGGCTCAACTTTCCCCGAGTTTTACCTGCAGTCAAAGAGGCTGCCGGGGTCGCAAACACCCCCGTAAAAAAATCAGAGAGGTACCCTCATGCTTGATAGTTTTTTCAAGATCAGTGAGCGAGGTTCAACAGTAGGTCGTGAAGTTCGTGGCGGTCTCGTCACATTCTTCACCATGGCTTACATCGT
>CAYRJB010000055.1:0-6874 GCA_964424485.1 uncultured Actinomycetes bacterium | reverse complement strand
CCAACATATTTGCGCCGAATGTGTCCTGCAATTGAGTCTGCTTGTAGAGATTGTTGAGAACGACCTTTGGAATCGCAGTTGATTGCAGAACAATCACCAAGCGCTGGCCTAGACGTTCGTTACCTTCATCGCGAACATCAGCGATGCCTTTGATCTTGCCATCCTTAACGAGTTCAGCGATTTTGAGCGCTAAATTATCTGGATTAACTTGGTATGGGAGTTCGGTAACTACTAAACAAGTGCGCTTATTGATCTCTTCAACGCTAACAACAGCGCGCATCGTGATGGATCCGCGACCGGTGCGATATGCATCTTCAATTCCGCCGCGACCAACTATGAGACCCTTTGTAGGGAAGTCGGGACCTTTAACAACGGTAAGTAAGTGGTTAAGCAATTCTTCGCTTGGCATATCAGGATGCTCAAGTGCATAAATAACTGCCTCGCCAATTTCACGGAGGTTGTGTGGTGGAATATTTGTCGCCATTCCAACAGCGATTCCAGATGAGCCATTCACTAATAAGTTTGGAATTCGCGATGGAAGCACATCTGGTTCTTGGCTGCGGCCGTCGTAGTTCGGTGAAAAGTTAACGGTATCTTCATCGATATCGCGCATCATCTCCATTGCAATTGGAGCAAGGCGGGCTTCGGTGTAACGCATCGCAGCTGCTGGATCGTTACCAGGTGAGCCAAAATTGCCGTTTCCATCGATTAATGGATAGCGCAGCGACCATGGCTGAGCTAAGCGAACAACAGAGTCATAGATAGCACCGTCGCCATGTGGGTGGTAATTACCCATGACATCACCGACGATACGAGAAGATTTGTAATAACCCTTATCTGGTCGATATCCAGCGTCATACATCGCATAAAGAACGCGGCGGTGCACCGGCTTTAATCCATCACGAATATCTGGAAGAGCACGTCCAGTGATGACCGACATTGCATAATCTAGAAATGAGCGAGCCATTTCGACTTGAAGATCGATTGTCTCAATCTTGTCATGTTCAAGATTTTCAACTTCTTGCGAGGTTGTGTCTGGTTTCTTTTTATCGGCCATGTTTTACCTAAATATCCAAGAATCTAACATCTTTAGCATTGCGCTGAATGAAGTTGCGGCGGAGTTCAACATCTTCACCCATAAGGACTGAGAAGAGATCATCTGCCGCTGCTGCGTCATCAATCGTTACTTTGACAAGTACGCGGTGCGCCGGATCCATAGTGGTATCCCATAGTTCCTTAGCTGGCATTTCACCCAAACCCTTGAAGCGTTGGATGCCATCTTCTTTCGGAAGGCGCTTTCCTGCTTCTTGGCCAATCTTGATAAATCCATCACGCTCTTTATCGCTGAATGCATATTGCACGGGTTCTTTTCCTGCCCACTTCAATTTATAGAGCGGTGGTTGTGCAAAATAAACATAACCGTTTTCAATTAATGGTCGCATAAAACGGAATAGAAGAGTTAGTAAAAGGGTTCGAATGTGTTGTCCATCAACATCTGCGTCAGCCATCAAAATAATTTTGTGATAGCGAAGTTTGGCGATATCAAATTCATCATGAATACCAGTGCCAAGTGCAGTGATTAGTGACTGTACTTCGTTGTTTGCAAGCACTCTATCGATACGCGCTTTTTCAACATTGAGAATCTTTCCACGAATAGGAAGAACTGCTTGGTAACGGGAATCGCGCCCGCCTTTGGTCGAACCACCAGCAGAATCACCTTCAACAATATAAAGCTCGCATTTTTCTGGTTCGGTCCATTGGCAGTCTGCCAACTTTCCTGGCATACCACGGCCTTCGAGCAAACCCTTGCGAGAGCGGCTTAAATCGCGTGCTTTACGAGCTGCGATTCGCGCTGCTGCTGCATCGATTGATTTACGAATAATCTCTTTACCTTCAGTAGGGTTCTTTTCAAACCATTCTGTGAGGTTGTCGTTCATTGCTTTCTGTACAAATGATTTAGCTTCGGTATTACCTAGTTTGGTTTTTGTTTGGCCTTCGAATTGTGGCTCACCAATTTTGATTGAGACAATCGCTGTTAATCCTTCTCGAATATCTTCACCAGTGAGACGATCTTCCTTCTTGCGGATAAATCCATACTCTTCACCGAATTTATTTACTACTGAGGTTAAAGCTGTTCTGAAACCTTCCTCATGGGTGCCACCTTCTTGGGTATTAATAGTGTTGGCGAATGTATACACAGACTCAGTGAAACCACTATTCCATTGCATAGCAATTTCCAGAGACATTTTATGTTTCTTATCTTCGGCCTCGAGGGAGATGATGTGTGAGTGTGTTGCGCCTTTGGTTTGATTAAGGTGTTTAACGAAATCAACAATTCCGCCTTCGTAGTGATAACGAATGGAATTAGGTTTGCCTGATTCATCGACATGTCCAGCACGTTCGTCCGTAAGGGTGATGTTTAGGCCCTTATTAAGAAAAGCCATTTCACGAAATCGTGTAGAAAGAATTTCAAATGAGTAATCTGTGGTCTCGAATATATCTGGTGAGGAATAAAACGTAATCGATGTTCCTGTTTCAGAAGTAGCGGCACCTTTTTTCACTGGGGCGGTTGGAACACCAGTAACATAATCTTGTGTCCAAATAAATCCATCGCGCTTTACTTCAACAAATAACTTTGAGGAGAGTGCGTTAACTACCGAACTGCCAACACCGTGTAAGCCACCTGATACCGAATAGCCGCCGTCACCAAACTTTCCACCAGCATGGAGAACTGTTAAAACAATTTCAAGCGCAGATTTTTTTTCTACTGGGTGTATGTCAACGGGAATTCCACGACCATTGTCGACAACTTTTACTCCACCGTCGTTTTGTAAAACAATATTGATCTCGGTTGCGTATCCAGCGAGCGCTTCATCGACGGAGTTATCAACGATTTCATAAACCATATGGTGGAGTCCGCGTTCACCTGTGGAGCCGATATACATTCCGGGGCGTTTGCGAACAGCTTCCAGGCCTTCGAGTACGGTGATGGCAGAGGCGTCATACTGCTTCTCAGCCATGGTTCTCCTTCGAACTTAGCAAGTGCTGCTTATGAGGTAATTGCCTTATAAGCCAATCTCGGGGCGTTTTTCGCCCTCACACCCAAAATCCTATCGTTAATTCGAGAGGTGGAATACCTGAAATTGGGGCTAGAAGGTATGCGAGAGGGGTTAATTCAGCCTAACCGTAGGTATCTCTAGGACCCCTGGCGCCGCGAATGGTGCGAAGCCCTTTCTTCCAACTGGGGGCGTGTGGGCCGATGATGATCAACTCTTCAACCAGCGCCCCAGGGGCGGTGGAGGCGATCTGTTTAAGAAGTTGATCCTGAATTAATTTTAATTGAGTTGCCCACGCCGTTGATGAAGTTTGAATTGTCAATTTTCCATCAACGATGGTGATGGGTGTTGCGTGTGATGCAACATTTTCACCAACAATTTTTTGCCAATCAGAGAAAAGTGTTCCTTCTGCTATGCCTTGTGACCAATCTCGTTGATTTACAACAGCCTGAAGCACATCTGACAAAGTTTGCGGGTCATCTAGGTGATCTCGAGAAGCATCTTTAATTTGTGGGGTGCGGTTTTTTCGAATGGTGTTTCGCCAGGATTTAAAAGTCTCACGGGAGAGGTCGTATTTCATATCGAAACCTTGCCGCTCTTAACGTTATAAACCTTGCCGTTAATATTTTTAGGTAAATCTGTTTGAACCGCGACTGTGATAAGTGTTTGTTCAGCGCTGTTTGCAAGATGAACCAAGTGTTCGCGTCTTTCTTCATCAAGTTCTGAGAAAACATCATCAAGTATCAAAATTGGTTGTGCTCCGTCATTTTGAAGAAGTTGATACATTGCTAATTTAAGTGAGAGGGCAACCGACCATGATTCGCCATGAGAGGCATAACCTTTAACGAAATGGTCTCCGAGCATTAGAAGCAGGTCGTCGCGATGTGGGCCCACCAAGGTCAAACCGCGGTCTATTTCTTGAGATTTAACTTCAGAGAATTTCGTCATTATTTTTTCAGAGTTTGAAGCGGCGTCGATAGATGGGTTTTCAATGCTGCATTTATAGTTGATGGTGGCTGGTTTTTTTTCGTTAATTTCTTTATACACTTCTGCAAAAATTGGCTCGAATTCGGAGAGGGTTTTAAGACGGGCGGCTATTACTTCGCCACCAAAAGCTGCGACTTGTTGATCCCATGATTGAAGCGACGAATAACTACTTCTGGATTTCAAAAGTGAATTGCGTTGTTTTAGGGCACGCTCGTAATCGCTGATAACTCCAGCCATCCGTGGGCTACGCAACATCAATAATTCATCAATAAATCTTCTGCGTCCCTGCGGATCTCCTCTCACTAAATCAAGATCTTCGGGGCTGAAGTAGACTGCTTGAACGAGGCCAAACAACTCTTTCTGACTCCGCACAGGGTTTTGATTAATTCGCGCACGGTTAGCTTTTTCGGCGTTTATCTCTAACTCAACTAAAACATCGCGCTCAGAGTTGGTGGCTTTCGCTCTGATATATGCGGATTGGTTGCCGAGTTTTACGAGAGGGGAGTCTGAAGAAACTCGGTGTGAAGACAAGAAAGCTAAATAAAGGATTGCTTCAACGATATTTGTTTTACCTTCTCCGTTGCGACCAATAAAGATTGTTATGCCTTTATCTAGCGGAAGTTCCAGTTCTTCATATGAACGAAAGTTCCGCAGCGAAAGGTGAGAGATGTGCACAACGCCTCTAAATAATTTAGTTCGAGTAGCGCATAGGCATCAAGAGATATTTATAGCTGTCATCTCTTGGGCCATCGATCTCGTGTTTGCCTGAAATAACGGCGGGTTTGGCTGAGCCTGTGAAATCAAATTGCACATATTGTGTTGTGAGTGCTTGGAGACCGTCGGTTAAATATTGAGGGTTAAAGGCAATATTTATTGTTTCTCCGGTGTAGTCGATCTCAAGTACTTCTGTTGCTTGCGCTTCTTCTCCGGCTCCTGCCTCGAGTTGAAGTGAGTTATTTTCAAAATTGAGGCGGAGTGGGACAGTTTTATCGGTAACAAGCGCCACGCGTCGAACTGCATCTAAAAGTGTTTGAACTTCAATAATTCCGTGGGCGGTTGATTCTGAGGGAATAAGGTGTTTGAACGGAGGGAATGATCCATCTAAAGTTCTTGAGGTCATTGTTTTTAACTCGCTTACGAAACCAACAAGTTTTTCGTTTGAGTTGGTTGGGGAGAGCGCGAGAGTTACTTGATCTGCGCCTGTTAAAACCTTTGCTGCGTCCGAGAGTGTTCGCGCGCGAACAAGTGTTGTGCTTTCGATGTTTGCGTCTTTTGCCTGCCATGAAAGTTCGCGAACAGCTAGGCGGTAGCGATCTGTTGCAGCAAGGATAATTTTGTTTTTGTTAATTTCTACATGAACGCCTGTCAGTGTTGGTAGTGAGTCATCTCTTCCTGCTGCGACTGCTACTTGGTTTACTGCGTCGGCGAATACATCACTCGCTATAAGCCCTGCTGTTTCTGGTAGTTCTGGAAGTTGTGGGTATGAATTAACATCAAGAGTAGGAAGTGTGAATTTGGCCGATCCTGCGGTTACAAGAACGCGGGTTCCATCTAAAGTAAATGTGATTGGTTTGTTTGGTAGCGAGCGCGCTATTTCTGCGAGAAGGCGCCCCGGCACTAAAACTTTTCCTTTTGAGGCAATATCAGCTTTAAGGATTGCTTTGGTTGATGTTTCAAGATCGGAACCAACAAGAGTGATAGATGTGTCTACATCAATAAGAATTCCAAGGAGCTCGGTTTTAATAGGTCGGTTAGAGAGGCTGCGGGCAACCCAATTAACAGCATCAACCAACTCTTCGCGTTCAACTACAAACTTCATCTCTTCTTATCTCGCTATCTCTTCTAGAACTTTCGGTTCTCTATTCACATCTCTTTGTAATTAGTATTTATATAACAGTAGTAGCCAGGCCTGTTTTCTGTGGAAATCGGTAAAACCGCAGGTCAGCCCTGTTTCAAGGCTTCCCCAGGTGTGGGTAAAGGTGTGGAACACCCACACACCCCCAAACCCTTTCCTTTGTAAAACCTATCTACCACCTCTTTCAGCGTTAGCTTCCCTTAGTTACCCACCGTTTTAGAAGGTTTATCCACAGTTATCCCCAACTTATCCACAACTTGGGGATGGTCAACCGCAGTCAGCCTTTTTGTGCTTGTTTTATACGGCCCGTGAGCTCATTAACCTGGTTGTAAATCGAACGGCGCTCAGCCATCAACTGACGGATTTTTCGATCGGCGTGCATCACGGTTGTGTGATCGCGGCCGCCAAAGGTTTCACCAATTTTAGGTAGAGATAAATCGGTGAGTTCGCGGCAGAGATACATGGCCACCTGTCGAGCATTGACCAAAACACGAGACCTGCTGGTTCCACAAAGGTCTTCAACTGTGAGGCTGAAGTAAGAGGCTGTTTGAGACATAATCATCGGAGCGGTGATTTCAAACGACCCCTCCTGTGGAATGAGATCTTTCAAAACAATTTCAGCCAACCCCATATTTACGGGTTGGCGATTAAGTGATGCAAAAGCAGCAACGCGGATAAGTGCGCCTTCTAATTCGCGGATGTTGGAGGAAATTTTTGATGCGATGTATTCCAAAACATCATCTGGTGCAGAAAGTTTGTCTTGTGCTGCTTTTTTACGAAGGATGGCAATACGAGTTTCAATTTCTGGCGGTTGAATATCAGTAATTAAACCCCACTCAAATCGGCTGCGTAAACGATCTTCCAAAGTAGAAAGCAGTTTTGGTGCGCGGTCTGAAGTAATAACAATTTGTTTGTTGTTTTGGTGAAGAGCGTTGAAAGTGTGGAAGAACTCTTCTTGGGTTTGTTCCTTACCTTC
>CAYRJB010000054.1:0-7190 GCA_964424485.1 uncultured Actinomycetes bacterium | reverse complement strand
TGCCACTTGTCAGACGTACACGTGCAACTTTACGAAGCGCAGAGTTTGGCTTCTTTGGTGTAGTTGTATAAACACGTGTGCATACGCCGCGACGTTGTGGAGATCCTTTAAGACCAGGAGTCTTTGTTTTCGTCGACTTATCGGCGCGACCCTTACGGACCAGCTGCGCAATTGTTGGCACTTCTTCTCCTTCTGTTACTGCTGTGCATTCACTTGGCTCACTAATTTCACGACACACGAGGTCGGGCGTGTTGCACCGATTTCGTATTTGCACAAAAATCTTTTTCAAGATTTACGCACAGATATGTAATAAATACACATCGCGAAATAGCTCGTCTTGCTAATGAGCAGAGGAGAAAGGTATCTGAGCCTGGGCAGGCAGGTCAAAACGAGGGTTTTACTCCTCCACCCCCCTCAATTTTGGCCAAATGCCCCAAATCACACACCCGGGCGTGTCGCATCTTCTCGCCTATATTCAGGGAATGGATTTAGCCAAGCCCCGCCTGCGTGGAGTCATCCACCTAGTCATGTCCCCCATCAGCCTCGTCGCTGGGATTGTCCTTATTACCTTCGCGGGCAGGTTAGAAGGCCGCCTCACTTTAGGCATATTTACCCTCACGGCAGTCCTCTTATTTACATGTTCGGCGCTCTATCACATGATCAAGTGGAGCCCTGAGAAGAAGGCAATCTGGCGAAGGATCGACCACAGCAATATCACCATTTTGATTGCTGGCAGCTACACCCCTTTTGCTACCTATTTATTGGGGGGAAACCAAAGAGTTCTCATGCTCGCCCTCATTTGGGGAGGGGCGTTGCTTACTGCGCTGATGCGAATCTTCTGGCTCAACGGGCCACGTTGGTTATATGTCGGAGCCTATTTAGCTCTTGGCTGGGCTGCAGTTATATATCTACCAACTTTTTATCGTGAAAGTTTACTGGCAACATTTCTCTTACTGCTTGCCGGTGGCATTCTCTACACAGTCGGTGGATTGATCTATGCGTTGAAGAAACCCAACATCTCGATTCGCTGGTTTGGTTTCCACGAACTCTTCCACGCTTTTACTGCTGCGGCGTTTATCTGCCAATTTATTGCAGCTGCGCTTCTGATTTACTCTAAGAATTAAATCCGCAGTTATCGCGGCATGAACCGCCTAAGCAGGGCAATATTTTTGAAGTATGCATTTGATAATGGACCGCCTCTGGATGCAACTCACGAAGCAAAGAATCTTCAAATGACGCTTTTATGTTAAGGACGATAATCAATGCTAGATAGAGAACCCAACCAATCACATTGGATGCATTAGCTGCTAGCGCTAACCCTATTGAGAGTAGCGCGAGATACATGGGATGGCGAACATATTTATAGACACCACGGATTATCAGTGGAGCCCCTTCGCGAGGAAGCGGTGAAACTCGAAGTGAGGGACGAAGTGCGATGAATGCGAAGACAAGAGTGGCTAGCCCAAAGAACATAAAGAATGTGGTTGCCGGGTAATACGTGGTGTTACTTGAGAAGTGAGAGGCGAGCAAAAGGCCACCGAGCAATGAAAATTGCAGGGCAACCAATATATTTGCTTTAATTTTGCGCACTCTGTTGCTTTGCAATCTCTGCGCGGACTTCTTCCATATTGATATTGCGAACCGCAGTGATGAGTTCTTCAAAGTTAGGTCCTGGAAGTGCTCCTGGTTGACGGAATACAAGAATTCCATCGCGGAAAGCCATCAAGGTTGGAATTGAGGTGATTTGAGCTGCGCTAGCCAGTTCTTGTTCTGCATCGGTATCCACCTTAAGAAAGGAGATATCTGTATGTTGCTTGGAGGCTGCTTCAAAGATTGGTGCAAACATTTTGCACGGTCCACACCAATCAGCCCAGAAATCCACAAAGACAATCCCATCCTTCTCTATTGCCTTCTCGAACTCTTCGCCAGTCACATTAACCGCTGCCATAGCTGCTCCTATTTTCCTGGTAGCCATCCAGATAGATCAGCATCGCACTTGCAAAGCTGATCATCCGTGAATGGCGCAAGTGCCATCTCAATATGTTGTCCGCAACCAGACCAGGTTGCCTTTCCACACTTACCGCACGCTACTGCACTGCACATAATTGTATAACTCCCTTATCTCGAATTATTTCTTACCGAACAACTTTGAAAAGAATCCTGGTTCCTTAGGATCATTTGCATGGCCCTGACAGCGTTGCGCTTTTGGAATACCTTTCATCACCATATCTACATGTTGGCCACAACCTGACCAGGTTGCTTTGCCACATTTTCTACATGTCACTCTGCTGCACATATTTATTCTCTTTCTATCTTTATCTTTCTCTATTTATTTGGATTTGCTGGTGAATTTGACCATGTCATATATCCGCCATCAAGATTGATTGCGTCATAACCCCATTCGCGAAGCAGGCGCGTTGCAGCATGGCCGCGTTGACCTACTTGGCATGTCACAAGAATTTTTCCTTGTGGAATATCTTCTTTATGTTCTCGGATCTCATCGATGTTGATATTTACTGCGCCAGGTATGGTTCCGCGTGAATTTTCTCCTGAGCTTCGCACATCAAGAATGGTGTATCCCTCACTCTTAAGCGCTTCAACTTCATGCCATTGGGCAGTAGGTGTAAGTCCACTAAGAACATTCTCGGCAATGTAACCGAGCATATTGACTGGATCTTTTGCAGAACCAAATGGGGGTGCATATGCAAGCTCTAAATCTGCAAGCTCTGGAGCAGTGATTCCTCCACGCATGGCTGTTGCAATGATGTCGACTCTCTTATCCACACCTTCTTTACCAACACCTTGCACGCCAAGAATGCGATGGCTCGTGGGGTCGACAAGCAATTTCAACGACATTCCTTGCGCACCTGGGTAGTAACCAGCGTGAGATGCAGGATGGGTGTGGATTGCAACGAATGGTTTATTGCTTGCCTTGAGTCGCTTTTCACTCCAACCGCTTGTAGCAACAGTCAGATCGAAAACTTTAACAATTGCTGTTGCTTGCGCATCGACAGGTCGAACTTTCTTACCTGCGATGTGATCTGCAATGACGCGACCATGTCTGTTAGCAATATTGGCAAGTGGAACAAGAGTTGAACTCTTATCGAGAGCATCGCTCTTCTCTACTGCATCGCCGACAGCATAAATATCTTGATCACTCGTTCGGTTGAATTCGTCAACCACAACTCCCCCGCGCTCACCAATCGTGAGTCCTGCTGCTTTTGCAAGTGAAGTCTCTGGCTTAACACCGATGGCTGCGATAACAACTTCAGCATCAACTTCCATGCCATTTGCGAGTTTTACTGAAGTTGGAGTTATCTCTGTGACTCCACTCCCAAGAAATAGCTCCACGCCATGTTTTTTCAATTCTGCATGAACGAAGGTCGCCATTTCGGGATCCAATGGAGCGAGAACTTGATCTAGCGCTTCGATGAGAGAGGTGGAAATTCCTCGATGAAGGAGATTCTCCGCCATCTCGACTCCAATAAAGCCACCGCCGATCACGGCGACGCTCTTTGGCTTATGGGAAACGACATCAAACATGTTCTTCACATCTTCAACGTTGCGTAAAGAAAGTGCTCGCTCGATACCTGGAATTGGGGGACGTACTGGTGAAGCTCCTGGACTGAAAACTAGCTTGTCATATTCGAGTGAATACTCTTCACCACTTGCGTGATTGCGAATATCAACCTTTTTTGAAGCGCGATCTATTCGCAAAACTTCCGAACTTACTCGCACATCTAGACGAAAACGTTTCCAGAGGCTGGCGGGAGTTTGTAATAACAGCGCAGATTCCTCTGTAATGATGCCGCCGACGTAATACGGCAATCCACAGTTTGCATAGGAGACATAACCGCTTTTTTCGATAACAGTTATCTCTGCGTTGGCATCTAATCTGCGCATACGAGCAGCAAAAGACATACCTCCTGCTACACCACCAATGACAACTATCTTCATTTAATTATTAACCAACTGCTTTCCAGCTGCAGTCCAATCAATGATGCCACCATTCAGGTTGAAGATATGTGTGAAGCCTTGCTTGGCCATCAATGCTGTTGCGAGTCCAGAACGATGGCCGCTTCGGCAATAAACTGCATATGTCTTACTTTTATCTAGCCCTTGAATATCATTTTCGAAATTTCCTGCGTTGTAATCGATATTCTCAGCACGAGCTAAATGACCTGAGTTAAATTCCTCCGGCGTGCGAACATCAAGAACTACAACAGATTGATCAGCCGCCTTGGCTGCAAATTCTTCTACATTGAGATTTGTCACGGATCCTCCAGAACCACATGCTGTTAGTACGAGTGTGCTTGCAAAAAGTATTGCTATAAGTTTTTTCATCATTTCTCGCTTCTGTATTCCGACTTGTTATGCCAAGCTTAAAAAGAGCTTTTGCAGCTTTTCAGTGACAGCTTTTTGATTGCTCTTGCCTTCCACGATGCATTCTTCGAGGCTCGATGAAATCAATGTGAAGGCAGCAGTGTGAACTGCCTTGGATACTGCAGACATTTGAGTCACAATCTCATCGCAGTTGCGCCCCTCTTCCAACATACGAGCTACCGCGCCAAGTTGGCCTTCTGCACGACGGACACGTTTGATGATTGCCTGAACTGTTTCTTCATTAGCAAGTACATGCGTTGGGTTTTTGGTAGCCATTACTTTCTCTCCATTGGATGGTGACCCTTGCGAATCATTTTGATCATTTTCAGATTAATAGCGCAAAAGCGAATTAATTGGAGAAAGATGTTACGACGTTGACGTAAAGTCTTCTCTGTTGGAAGCGGTGCTCGCGCAATACTTTCATTCGGATTTTCCATCTTCTCCTCCTTTTATTCTGGTATTAGGAACCAACCGAAGCGTCCCTTAGCTTTGTAAATAAACATGTAATGCAAGAACAATTTAATCCAATGACCGGCCAAACCGATTTCGCCATAGGTATCTTCTAGCGAACGACCTGTGTTTGGATATTTCACATAGTCAGGTACTACTGGATACATCGTCATTGATGCAGCCGAGCCTTTCTTTAAACCCGATCCCGCTGAAGCGACGCAAGCAGCTCCCATATCTGACATGGATGCGGTGGCGACGCCAGCTCTTTCACCTTCTTTGATAAGTGCCCGAATGCTGAGAATCGCTGTTTTGCCCATTATTCCTGAAGGCATTCCAGTACGAGGCGGCGATGGAGCAATTAAGGTGCCATTGGGTGATTTGCGAGGCTTAGATATTTGATGTGGTGGGGCAAAGGCAATGCCCACTGCGAAAATATTTGGATAAAGCGGATTACGGTAAGTCTTGGGCCAATCAGATGCCAACCATTCTTCATAAGGTTTTCCAGAGTAATCGGCATCGACCTTCATAAAACCAGAAGGAGCAAAGAGTTTCTCTGAAATTTCAGTACCGTTTTTATCAAACGCCTTCAAATCTACACCCCGAAACGGCGGAAGAAGCATGGCAAAATCAAATCGAAGTACATCTTTAGTTCCGTCGACTAATTCATAGTGAACCGCATTGGGTTCAACTTTTTCGACATGCGCCCCCAAGATTGCCTTGATGTCACGCTCTCGAAAAAGTGATTCAGTCCACATCTTCGAGGAAGTTTGAAAGCCTTGTTGCGAAAAGACCATGCCTCCAACTCCAAAGTCACCGAGTTCATACTCATTTGTTATATAAGTTATCTCGGCTAATTCACGAACACCTGCAACGCGCAATTCATGATCGACATTGAATGTATATTCGAAAGCTGCACCTTCACAAGTGCATGTTCCATGACCTACACCAATTGCAAGGTGTTGGCGTTTTCCGGTTTTTAAAACCTTAATTACATCTTGTAAAGATTTTGCTGCTTCAGTTGCATGGCTGTAAGTGCAAACAGAGACGGTATGACCATCTGGTCCTAACCCGGGAGTTGCAGCGAAATTTAATTTTGGACCTGTTGCGTTGACGAGATAGTCATACTCAACATTTGCCACTTCTTTATTGCGGGAGGGATCTGTGTACTGCACTTTCACATATCCCGAATCGTTTTTTGAATCGCCTTCGGGATGAATTTCTAACGCTAAAGCCTGATGAAAAACAATGCCCTTTTTCTTGTACACCGGAGCAAGTGGAAATGTCACTTGATCAGCATTCATCTTGCCAACGCCGACCCAGATATTTGATGGAATCCAGTTGTATTTTGAATTAGGTGAAATAACGATTATTTCATTCGATTTCCCAAGCATTCTTTTTGCGTGAAGAGCGGCTGTATGACCAGCAACTCCAGCACCAAGTATCACCACACGTGCCATGAACATTTCCTCCTAGAGGCCAACTCAGTTCGTGCTTTCAGCATATACCCTAGGGGGTATATAGTGCAACATAGAAAACCCCCTCCGAACCAACTCTCGAAGGGGGTTTTCCTAGGCTTTCTTTTTAGCGGATCTCTACATCATCCAAACGAACCGCTTCACCTGAACCTTGTGATTCAAATGGAGTGAATTCATATTCATCGTAGGCAGCGTAGACAGCAGCCTTCGCTTCCTCGGTTGGCTCAACCTTGACGTTGCGATAACGCGCAAGACCTGTACCAGCTGGGATCAACTTACCGATGATGACGTTTTCCTTAAGACCGAGCAATGGATCGCTCTTCTCGGAGAGAGCTGCATCGGTGAGGACGCGAGTTGTCTCCTGGAATGAAGCAGCTGAGAGCCATGATTCGGTAGCAAGAGATGCCTTGGTGATACCCATAAGTTCTGGGCGACCAGAAGCTGCCTTGCCGCTCTTTGCAACTACGCGACGGTTCTCTGATTCAAAGAGTCCACGTTCAACGAGTGCACCTGGAAGGAGATCAGTATCGCCTGGTTCAAGAACAGTGATGCGCTTGAGCATTTGGCGAACAATGATTTCGATGTGCTTGTCGTGGATGGATACGCCCTGTGAACGATAAACCTCTTGGATTTCGTTAACGAGGTGGATCTGTGTCTGACGTGGGCCGAGGATACGAAGAACCTGCTTAGGATCAATCGCACCTACAACCAACTTCTGTCCAACAGTTACCTTTGCTCCATCTTCAACGAGCAACTTCTGACGACGTGTAATTGGATAAGCAACCGCTTCGCTGCCATCTTCTGGCGTAACGATGATCTTCTTACCCTTTGCATCTTCGAGGAATGAAACAACACCAGCTGCTTCTGCAATTGGTGCAACAC
>CAYRJB010000053.1:0-7706 GCA_964424485.1 uncultured Actinomycetes bacterium | reverse complement strand
GCTTGCCTACTGCTTCGTTATCAAATGAAACGTAGTAAGAAGCTGAACCGTTAAGTGTTAGACGGTCATAGTCAATTGTTGGTACACCTTGTGACTTTGCCTTGTCCTGAACAGCCTTAGCTGAATCTGAATCAAGGTTTACCATGATGAGAACCTTTGCACCATTTGCCATCATCTGATCAGCAATTGTTGCGAATGCAGCCTTGTCACCATTTGCGTTCTGGATGTCGAAACGAACCTTAGCCTTGGTGAAAGCTGACTTAAGGAATCCGCGGTCAGCAGTTTCCCAGCGAGCTGATGAAGCTGCATCTGGAAGAATTACGCCAACTTGGATCTTTGCTGCTGCATGTGCTGTGCCTGCAAAACCTGTTGCTGCGAGAGCAAAAGCTGCAATGCCAGCGACGATACGACGCTTTGTCATGTAGTAATTACCTTTCGAAAGGTCTCACATTCGTTGTCGCAACTCTTGCGACGGAGGGGGCCGAAGGTGAGCGATTGCAAACGCTAGTCCTCTCCGCTGAAAAACCCACTATTGCTAAATAACATCTCGATAACGATTTCGCCCGCTAACCTTGGCCGGTGAGTATTCAGGAGGAATTAGTCGCAGCCCTGCAGAGGGTGATTCAGGCGGCGTATCCCTCGCTGGAAGTACCGAGCTCGATCAATTTAGATCGCCCGAAGAATCGCGACCATGGAGACTTCGCCACCTCTGTGGCTCTGGCGCTAGCAAAACCAGCCGGGGTCAATCCGCGAGAGGTTGCTGAAAAGTTGAAGGCAGCCTTGATGGGCGATGCAATCTCTTCAAGCCTCGATGCTGTTGATATTGCTGGTCCAGGTTTTATTAATTTCACTCTTGCAAAAGCATCGCAAGGAAATGTCATTGCGACAGTGCTTGCACAGGGAAATAAATATGGTCATGGGAATTCATTACCGGTAAAAGTGAATCTGGAATTTATCTCAGCTAATCCAACTGGCCCTTTGCACCTGGGACATACTCGTTGGGCAGCAGTCGGTGATGCGCTCGGTCGCGTCCTCACTGCGGCAGGTGCAACCGTCACGCGCGAGTTCTATATCAATGACCGCGGCGTGCAGATGGATAAGTTTGGAGCATCCATTCGCGCTGCTGCGCTTGGATTGCCAACTCCTGAAGATGGCTATCACGGCGATTATGTGAAAGATATTGCGGCAGCAGTTGTCAGCACACATCCTGAATATAAGGAATTGCCAGAAGAGCAATCAATCGAGAAGTTTCGTGACGCTGGCTATGCAATTCAGTTGAAGCAGCAACAAGATGTGCTTGAAACATTCGGCACCCACTTTGATGTCTGGTTCTCCGAGAAGAGCCTCTATGAAGGAGATTTCTTCAACCACTGCCAAGCTGAACTTCGCAAACACGGCCACGTTTTTGATCATGAAGGCGCAGTTTGGTTGCGCACGACTGATTTTGGCGATGACAAAGATCGCGTGATGATTAAGTCCGATGGTTCATCGGCTTACTTTGCATCTGATTCTGCGTATTACATCTCCAAGCGCGAACGTGGATTCCAAATACTTATATATATGTTGGGTGCAGACCATCATGGATATGTTGCGCGTCTCAAGGCGCTCGCTGCCTGTGCTGGCGATGATCCCAACACAGTCGAATGTCTCATCGGCCAACTTGTGAAGATCATGGAAAATGGGGAAGAGGTCAAACTCTCCAAGCGCGCAGGCACCATCATCACTCTTGAAGAGTTGATCGAAAAAGTTGGAGTCGACGCAGCTCGTTACACGCTCATCCGCTATCCGGTGAATACTCCGATGGTGATGGATGTCGATCTCCTTCGCAGTCGTACAAATGAGAACCCTGTTTATTACGTGCAGTACGCACATGCTCGTATCTGTGCAGTCCTTCGCAATGCCACAGATCTCAAGGTTGCCTTTGGAAGCGAACACATCAACGCTGAATTGCTAGACCATGAACGCGAGCGCGAATTAATTGGTGCGCTTGGCGAATTCCCTGGCGTGGTAGCGACTGCTGCTGAGTTACGCGAACCGCACAGAATCGCACGTTATGCCGAAGAGTTAGCTGCGACCTACCACCGCTTCTATAGCGATTGTCGCGTGCTTCCTATGGGCGATGAAGCACCAAACGCATTGCATTCAGCGCGTGCAACTCTTTGCAAATCCACCGCGCAAGTCATTGCTAATTGTTTAGACTTGCTCGGAGTATCCGCGCCAGAGAAGATGTAACGGTAAAGATGTCTATATTTTCACAGAATACAAAGGTCGAGAATGGCCTATCGATAGCTGGCGTCTCTGCTGATTCACTTGCCGGCGAATTTGGTACCCCACTCTTTGTCATTGATGAAGATGACTTCCGCACTCGCGCCCAAGGATTCAAAGCATCACTGGAAAAACATTTTGGATCGCATGCAGGCACTGTCTATTACGCATCTAAAGCTTTTCTCAATAAAGAGATTGCGAAGTGGGTTGAATCAGAAGGACTTGGGATTGATGTGGCCACCGGGGGCGAACTTGCTTCGGTGCTTGCATCTGGATTCCCTGCTGATCGAATCACAATGCATGGCAATAACAAATCCGAAGATGAAATACGCGCGGCAATCAAGGCTGGCGTTGGAATTATCGCTATTGATTCGCAACATGAAATCGAGCGAGTCGCCCGTATAGCAGCGAGTGAAAAGAAGATCCAAAAGGTCATCATTCGAGTCACACCTGGCGTTGAAGCACATACCCACGAATTTATTGCGACCGCCCATGAGGACCAGAAATTTGGATTCTCTCTTGCTTCAGGAGCAGCATGGCGAGCAATCGAGGAGGTTGAAGCGCAATCTTCTCTCAACCTCATTGGCTTGCATGCACACATCGGCTCCCAGATATTTAGTGAAGCAGGTTATGAACTTGCGGCCGAACGTTTACTCGGCTTGATGGCGAAATTCCGCGATCATTACGACACGGAGTTGCAACACCTTGATATTGGTGGCGGTTTTGGCGTTGCCTATCTCCCAGGTGAATCATCTGTCGATATCGATGCAATCTTTGAAAAATTGGCACCATATATTGAAAAGATTGCAAAAGGTCTTGGACTTAAGGTTCCAAAAATTTCAATTGAACCTGGTCGCGCTATTGCAGCGCCCACAACCACAACTCTTTACACAGTAGGTACAACAAAGAACATCGAACTAGATGGCGGGGATACACGACGATATATCGCTGTCGATGGCGGATTCATTGATAATTTACGCCCTGCTTTATATGGCGCTCAATATCATTGTGTGCTCGCCAATCGCTCTAGCTCAAGTCACACAGTTCTTTCGAGAGTAGTTGGCAAACATTGCGAATCTGGCGATGTATTGATCCGAGATATTGATTTGCCTGAAGATATTCATCCAGGTGATTTGCTTGCTGTGCCGGTTACTGGTGCATATGGCCGAATGATGGCGAATAACTACAACCACCTCACGCGTCCGGCGGTTGTGGCTGTTAAAGATGGCAAGGCTCGCCTCATTGTTCGCCGCGAGAGTATCGACGATATTCTGGCGCTTGAGCTCTGATTCATCTGAAAGAATAGGGCCGTGGAAAACTCAGATCTGGTCCGCGTCGGCCTTCTTGGCTGCGGCGTAGTTGGCTCAGAGGTCGCACGCCTACTTGCAGCAAGCCAATCTGATTTCGCCTCACGCTCTGGCGCTGCTCTTGAGATTACAAAGATTGCTGTGCGCACCATCAAAGACCGTCCAGGGATTGATAAGTCGCTCTTCACGACGGATGCAAACTCTGTCGTCAATGATCCTGATATCGACATCATTATTGAAGTTATGGGCGGAATCGATCCCGCTAAAGATTTACTTTTTACCGCCATTAAAAATGGAAAGTCTGTCATCACAGCAAACAAGGCGCTACTTGCAAAGCATGGCAACGAGCTCTTCCATGCCGCGGATGATGCCGGCGTAGATTTCTATTACGAAGCGGCGGTAGCAGGTGCTATTCCAATCGTCCGCCCACTCTCTGAATCTTTGGTTGGCGACCACATCAATAAAGTTATGGGAATTATCAATGGCACCACCAATTACATTCTTACCCAGATGTATGAAACCGGTGCTGATTTCGGCGATGCACTCAAAGAAGCTCAAGCCCTAGGTTTTGCAGAAGCTGATCCGACAGCAGATGTTGAGGCTTTTGATGCTGCCGCTAAAGCAGCAATTCTCGCCTCTCTTGCATTTCATACCAAGGTAACTGATGCAGATGTGTATCGCGAAGGAATTACAAAGATTTCCTCACATGACATCTCTGTTGCAAAAGATATGGGTCTTGTTATCAAACTCTTAGCTATTGCCGAACTCAATGAAGATAGCGAAGTCGCAGTTCGAGTTCACCCAACTCTTTTATCCAAGAATCATCCTCTTGCATCCGTTCGCGGTTCATTTAATGCCGTTTTCGTTGAAGCAGAAGCTGCTGGTGAGTTGATGTTCTACGGACGCGGCGCAGGTGGAACTCCAACTGCTTCAGCTGTTCTTGGTGATTTGGTTGCAGTTGCTCGTAACTTGATGGCTGATTCAACAGCGCCAGCTACTTCCGATTATGCCCAACTTAAAGTTGCCAATATCGGACACTCAAAGACTCGTTACTTAATTCGCCTTGATGTCGCGGATAAACCAGGCGTTCTTGCCAACGTAGCCTCTACTTTTGCAGCTCATTCAGTCTCTATTCACACTGTTCGCCAAAAGGGTCGCGGCGATGATGCTGATCTCACCATCATGACGCACAAGGCAACTGAAGAGGCGCTCTCTAAGACTGTTAAAGCACTTGCTGCTCTCGATGTTGTGCGCCAAGTTGCATCCGTCATTCGAGTTGAAGGGCATATCGAATAAATGGCACACCAGTGGCGCGGCGTCATCGAGGAATATCGCAATCGACTTCCTGTCTCTGAGAAGACTCCAGTTATTACTTTGCGCGAAGGTGGCACACCACTAGTTCCAGCAGCGGTACTTTCCGAAATGCTCGGCAATGAAGTCCATCTCAAAGTCGAAGGTGCAAATCCAACAGGTTCTTTTAAAGATCGCGGCATGACTATGGCAATGTCGAAAGCTGCAGAAGATGGCGCAAAGGCTGTCATCTGTGCATCGACTGGAAATACATCAGCATCTGCTGCCGCTTATGCAACCAAAGCAGGAATGTTGCCAGTAGTACTTATTCCGCAAGGCAAGATCGCGATGGGTAAGTTGGCTCAGGCAATTGCTCATGGTGGACGAGTCCTACAAGTAGATGGCAACTTTGATGATTGCCTCAACCTAGCTCGCGACCTTTCAAATAATTTTCCCGTTGCACTCGTCAACTCTGTCAATCCATTCCGCATCGAAGGACAGAAGACTGCTTCTTTTGAAGTTGTCGATATGTTGGGTGATGCACCAGATATGCATGTACTCCCTGTCGGTAACGCAGGAAATATCACTGCATATTGGAAGGGTTATGAGGAGTATTACGCAGATAAAGTTTCTACAAAACTTCCTGCGATGTGGGGATTTCAAGCGGCAGGAGCAGCGCCGATTGTGCGCGGTGAAGTTGTGCCAAACCCAGAGACGATTGCTACTGCTATTCGCATCGGTAATCCAGCATCGTGGAAACAAGCCGAAAACGCTCGCGATAAATCTGGTGGTTTGATCGATATGGTGACTGATGAAGAGATCCTTGATGCCTACCGTCTCGTTGCATCCAAAGAAGGCATTTTCGTTGAACCGTCGAGCGCTGCTGGCATTGCTGGTCTTATTAAATATAAGAAAGCTGGCAAACTTCCAAGCGGCAAAAAGATTGTTATTACTGTAACTGGAAACGGTTTAAAGGACGTTGGTTGGATTATCGACCACGCGCCGGCTCCAACAGTGATCCCCGTAAGCGTTGATGCCGCAGCAAAGGCGATGGGTCTCTAACGTGGCAGTCGATCGCATTACCTTCCGCGCCACCATGGCTCAGGTGTCGGTACCTGCATCTTCTGCAAATATCGGACCAGGTTTTGATTGTTTTGGAATCGCACTTGAACTGCGTGACCAATATGCCGCCTCAATTCTCGACGATGTCGCATTTGATATTGATGTCGCAGGCGAAGGCGCTGATGAAGTAAAGAAGGATAAAAACAATCTTGTTATTAAAGCGATGCTCCGCGGATTCGAACATATGGGTACAAAGCCTCGAGGTATTGCACTTCGCGCTCTCAATGTCACGCCACATCAGCGCGGTCTTGGATCTTCATCCTCTGCAATCATCGGAGGGCTCGTCCTTGCTCGCAAACTAGTTCTCTCCGGTGAAGATTTACTCACCGATGACGATGTAATTGCATTGGCAACTGAACTTGAAGGACATCCAGATAATGTCTCTGCTGCATTCCTTGGCGGAGCAACTATTTCCTGGACTGAATCTGGAATCGGCAAGGCTACAAAGATTGACGTGGATGATCGAATTAAAGCAATTGCTTTTATCCCCGAGAACCATCTCTCTACCAAGAAAGCACGTAACGTTTTGCCGGAAACTATTTCCCATCATGATGCCGTTCAGAATTCAGCGCGCACCGCGCTATTAACTCAAGCGCTCTCATCTCGTCCTGATTTACTCTTCACTGCGACAGAAGATTTTCTTCACCAGGCATATCGCGCCGATTTGATGCCAAAATCCATGAACCTTGTGAACAAGCTTCGCGCAGCTGGAGTCGCGGCTGTCATATCTGGCGCTGGTCCAACCGTTCTTGTTTTGCATGCAGGTAGCGATCAAGAGGCAGAAGAGATAATTCACGCCGCAGGTGATGGTTTCAGCGCAAGAAAACTGGCTATTTCATCGAATGGCGCTCTCTAAAGCCCTGTGCTAGGGTTTAGCCATCGCATTCGGGGCATCTCCCCAAAGCTCCTAAACCTTTAAATCGTAATTTTTAGATTGAAGTGGGTTGAGAGCAAGCGATAATCCCAAATAAAAATCATTTAACTTATATATAAAGGTACCAATAGATAAATGGCAGTTAAAAAGGCAGCAAAGCCTGCAAGCGAACTCGATTCAATGTCCGTAGCAGATCTTAAAAAAGCTGGTGCCGCTCTCGGCATTGATGGCGCATCCAAGATGGCCAAAGCAGATCTCATTAGCGCTATCGGCGAACTCCAAGCTGCAAATCGTGAAGCAGCAAAGAAGGAGAAAGAAGAGCGTCGCGCAGCAAAAGATGCCGCTCGCGAAGAGCGTCGCAATCGCAATAACGAGAGCCAAGATAATCACAATGATTCAGAAGAAGGTTCCTCAATGAGTTCAGACTCCCAAGAGAATTCCAATAACGAACGCGAAGATCGCGGTGATCGTAATGATCGTAATGATCGCGGTGATCGTGGAGATCGTCGTGACCGCCATCGTCGTGACCGTGGTGGACGCGATCGTGGTCGCCATAGAGATCGCGGTGACCGAGGCGATCGTGGCGAGCGCGAGATTCAAATCTCCGAGGATGATGTTCTTGTTCCTGTAGGCGGATTGCTCGATATCTTGGATAACTATGCATTCATTCGCACATCAGGCTACTTGCCGTCACCAAATGATGTTTATGTTGGTTTGCAGATGGTCCGCAAATTCGGACTTCGCAAAGGCGATGTCATTACTGGCCAAGTTCGCGAACCAAAAGAAGGCGAACGCAAAGAGAAGTTCAATGCTCTCGTTCGTTTAGATACCGTCAATGGTGTCGACCC
>CAYRJB010000052.1:0-7908 GCA_964424485.1 uncultured Actinomycetes bacterium | reverse complement strand
CTCCTGCTGGGGAACTGTCAGCGAGGTATTCGCTAATGGGTCAGTTTCGACCGTGCGCTGATTCTACCGTTCTTATGTGCGCTGAAATGACTGTCAAAGTCCTGGCAGAAGAGCCTGTAAACTTCGCAGGCACTTAAGGTGCTTAGGGCCTATAGCTCAGTCGGTAGAGCAACGGACTTTTAATCCGTGGGTCGACGGTTCGATCCCGTCTGGGCCTACTTATTTACAATCGTGATAACTGCGCATTTATTCTTGTATTGAACACAAAGCCGATTCTTTACGACCCCACCACCCAAAGCCTGAACAGATGCGTTTGGATACAGCTTCATTATCGCTGCTTTAACTTCAAGCGCTCTATCTAAAGAAATACGCACATCATCATTGCCGTTAGTTGCTTGTGCGTATCCGATGACTCTGACCATCAACTTATTTGATTGCAATGAGTTTTCAACAACCTTAAGTTGCGAATTATTTAATTTAAATTTTGCAAATTTAAATGGAATAACTGTCTTCGTAAATTTTGAAGGTTTGGAGGTCGGTGTCAGCGTCACTTCGTTACTTATAACCTTTGGTGAAAGGACTATAAGCCCAACCGTTGCGGATCTCACTTCGTCCGAAGGAGAATACCCATTTAATTGCAAGGTATGTTCTCCCGCCTTAACTTCAAGAGGCATCTGATAAATGCCAGAGAATTTTCCGTCACCATCGGTCTTAATTGCAGCAATTAATATAGGCGAAGAGAATACAAAGAGCTTAACTACAGAATTTGGCTTGAATCCTGACCCGGAAGTTGAGACATTGAGCGATTCTTCAACGACAATTCTATTTTGTGGATCTACTTTATTCTGGACGCCGTTCTTTGCATGCCCAGCCAAGTTAAGGGTCCAGTCCGAGGCTCTCACTTCTAAACCATTTCCAGAAAAGTTTTTATCAATAGTTATCGAAGTTCGCTTGCCGTCGACAAGTACGAATTCATAGTTATTGGATTCACTTGGTGCCGACATCACAGGATCGAGACTGCCAATCGTTGGAGAAGTAGCTGCAGTTGAAGAGGTAGAGTTTCCTGCAGTTGTTGTACTTTGAGCTGATGAATTTGCATTTGTTGGGCTATATCTAAATCCCTGAACAGGAAGCAGAGGCGCCATACCGTTAAAGAGTTGAATTTCAACCAATCCGTCCACATGTGTAGGCGCAACGAAAACAATTTCGGTTGCGCTTTGAGTCCAAGAGCCCGCACTTAGATAAATTCCACCGATAGATATATTTGTAATGGGGGTTGGGAAATTACCAGTAATTACAATTTTGGTTCCATTAGATCCAGAATTTGGTGAGATCGAGATGATATTTGACGTTTGCACCGGATCTGGCATCACTGTAACTTTTTCCAAAATAATGCCTGTAAATGTTCTATCCGTTGATCCGCCACCGTTCGTGGCACGTACAACTAGAGTATATGTGCCTGAAGTTGTAGGCGTTCCGGAAATAGCTCCAGTTGAAGTTTCAATCACTAATCCCGCTGGGAGCCCACTGACTATCGAATAAGATGTTGCACCTGTTGCAACTAAGTTAATCGAGATGGCATTGCCGGACGTTATCGAACCGATTGACGTTGTAACCCACACAGGTGGGACAATCGTTATCGAGCCCGTAAAAGTCTTGTCAACATAGCCATACTCATTGGCAACCCTAAGTACTAACGTGTACGTTCCCGCCGAAGTGGGGCTACCAGAAATGGTTGCCGTTGAAGTATCTAAATTTAATCCGCTTGGCATTCCGGATACGACCGTATATGTCTCTCCCCGAGTAGCTTGCAGTAGAAGAGAAATAGTCTCTCCAACATGAAGTGAACCTAATGTAGCCGTTATCCAGACAGGCCCACCTACTAAATTTGCTGATGTTAGGTCCGAATATGTTCCGAGGGTTTCCACTCCACCAGGGGATGTAACCGCCGCAATTTTAAATACATACTTTAAGCCATTGGTGAGACTTGGAACCGTAAAAGCTGTGCTTGAGTCAGTAGTAGTTATCGTTTCAAAAGACGTCGCTGTTTCAAGGCGGTAGGAAATTTCGTACTTCACGATCGGGTCTGCAGATGTCGGTGCAGTCCAAGAGAGAGCAACGTTTCCATCACCAGGTATAGCGATAGGCGCAGGTGGAGCTGAAGCCCCAGCGACGGCAGCACTAGCGGCTGTAGTACTCAATACGTAGGAAAAGGAAAATGTGGTTGAAGCACCGGCGCTAAGAGATCCGAGATTAAATCCAATACCGATTCCCGCATCTGCAGATGCACCTGTATCCGTTGCACTGCTAATCATTCCCGCACCGGACCCGTCGTAGGCGCTTGCGGCTGAGGTAAGAACTCCAAATCCAGATGTATTTCGAAATACTTTTGAGCGAGAATCAGATGAAAAAAGCCCAAGATATGAAGTTTGCCCAACACGTCCGACGTTGGAGTCGGATGCAGTAGCAGAAACCAAAGAATACAAACTACCCGAGGAACCGTACTGAGCTTCAATCTTGTTGGTGGTTGTGTAGCTTCCGCCTTGCCTTACTAGATTATCTGGATCAACATGTCGTGCATAATATATATTTGGCAATGTCGCACCTGTTGTATTTGTAAGAGTTACGGAAATGTCTAATTGCTGATCTCCGCTAAAAGTAGTAGGTGCTGTCCCAATCCCGACAGAATATGTCTGTTCGACCTTAACGCCATTAACCAAAGAAGTGTGTATAACACTTGTGCGATTAGCGCTTACATCAACTGTTGATAGCGGTGAAATTGATGCAAATCCGGAGGGTGATCCACCGCCGTATGACTTCCCCGTGACACCTCCTGCATCGACATAAAATCCCTCATAAGGAGAGCCCGGTAAGAAAAAGTCACCATCCGCCCATGATCCATCTCGATTTCGATCGCCACGAAATCCAATTCGACCACCCATATTCGAATGCATACCAGTCGGCGCCGAAGCAGCGGTTCCAAAATAACCATTTGCGTTTACGCCAACTTCAACGTAGGTACCTTTTAGAAAAGCATCACCGCCAACATTGTAGGTCGCATCTGGTGCTGAAACTGCGATTGGTGATCCCGACACTTGAAGCAAACAACCTAGCAAAGTTGCGAGCAATAACTTACTCAAACTGACCCGATAGAAAATCCTTTGGGTGAGTGTTGTAGGTGATGTTTCGAGGTGTGTCGACTTGAGCATAAACCGAGAGTCTAGATGACTTATCTCCTCGAGTGCCACCTGCGGAACGCGGGGTTTTGGGCAATACTTTCTGGGCCTACTTTTGTAACACTTTAGCTAAGACTCGCGTCAATTCCCTGTGTCGTGCCATTCCATCGGCAACACGTGGAATCCAATTAGTGGTGTATCCAAAGCTAATGCGGTTATCTAAGTCTGCAAAACCTTGTTGACCTCCGAGCCCATCGTGCCCAAACATTCGAGGGCCAATCACAGGTGAATGTGCGGGGTTCGCTACTTCAAATCCTAATGACCAAATCGGATATGGCGCTGGATCATTGAAAACATTTGGACCTTGGTTGGGGCGTGAGATTGCATTGATAATGGTTTGATCGTTAAGAATTCTTTGCCCATCTGTTTCAGCTACAGTTGCAGAATAGATTTTTGCGATTGATCTTGCATTAGTAATTCCACCAGCACCTGCATGTTCAATTTTATGTATACGAGGATCATTAAATCCCCCAGTAGGAGAATCAACATCAGAAGTGAAAGCTTTGCCATAAGTCATAGCTCGTTCATTCCAATACTCGGGTGAACCAGTAGGGAAATTGCCTCGAGGAATATTTCCATCGCTCTTGAGAAAAGCAACCTCACCCTCTTTATCTGCTGGGATTCCATACCACGCTTCGACTCCAAGAGGTTTGCAGAGAAGTTCCTGGAGATGTTGATTTAACCGCTTACCAGTGATGTTGAAGATTATTTTGCCAAGCAAATGACCAATAGTTCCAGCATGGTACAAATATCCAGTGTCAGGAATCCAGATTGGTTCTTGAGCAGCAAGGGCTCTTTCCACGGGTTCTATTGATTCAACATCTTCTAGCGTCAAATCTTCGCGAACAGCACTTAAACCCGCGCGGTGGCGCATAACCATGGCGAATGTAATTTCTTCTTTCCCGGCAGCGCTAAATTCCGGCCAATATGTAGATACTTTTTCATCAACATCCAAGATGCCATCCTGGATAAGTTTGTGACAGATGATCGAGAGCAAGCCTTTTGATGTGGAGAAAACTACTGATTTTGTATTTTCACTCCATGGGATACCCGGAGCAGCTTCACCAGCCCAAATATCTATGACTGGTTTGCCATGATCAAAAATGGCAAGAGAGGCGCCTCCATATGGTTGCTTTTCAGTCAATTGAAAGAAAGTGCTGGCGACCTCTTCGAAGCGGGACTCAATCAACATGCCCACACCTTATTCGAGAAATTGGTCGTATCTCCCAGCCAGATTCGGGAATTCTCGGGGCGTCCGGCTGGTTAAAAAGGGTGTATCGGGCGTGAGACCTCTCTACTAGGCTTACGGTCAGGTTAGAAAGAGGTGTCAGATGTTTGAGCGGTTTACCGACCGAGCTCGTCGAGTAGTGGTGCTCGCGCAAGAAGAAGCGCGCATGCTTAACCATAACTACATCGGTACAGAGCACATTCTTCTTGGATTGATTCACGAAGGCGAAGGCGTTGCAGCCAAAGCCCTCGAGGCGCTCTCCATTTCACTCGAGGGCGTACGCGCTCAGGTGGAAGAAATTATCGGTCAGGGACAACAAGCTCCATCTGGACATATTCCTTTTACTCCTCGCGCAAAGAAAGTTCTTGAACTTTCACTTCGTGAAGCGCTGCAACTTGGACACAATTACATCGGCACCGAACATATTCTTCTCGGCTTGATTCGCGAAGGTGAAGGAGTCGCTGCGCAGGTATTAGTGAAACTTGGAGCAGATCTCACACGAGTTCGCCAACAAGTCATTCAATTGCTTTCTGGCTATCAAGGCAAAGAAGCAGCACCAACATCTGGTCCTGCAGAAGGAACACCTTCTACATCCTTGGTGCTTGATCAATTTGGACGCAACCTCACTCAAGCAGCACGTGAAGGAAAACTCGATCCTGTCATTGGCCGCGAAAAAGAGATTGAACGTGTTATGCAGGTGCTTTCACGTCGCACCAAAAATAATCCAGTTCTCATTGGCGAACCAGGTGTTGGTAAAACCGCAGTTGTCGAAGGACTTGCTCAGGCAATTGTTAAGGGAGATATCCCTGAAACCCTCCGTGACAAGCAGGTTTACTCACTCGATCTTGGGGCGCTCGTAGCGGGATCTCGCTATCGCGGTGACTTCGAAGAACGTCTCAAGAAAGTATTAAAAGAGATCAAGACTCGTGGCGATATCGTTTTGTTTATCGATGAAATTCACACTCTTGTCGGCGCTGGAGCAGCAGAAGGAGCGATTGATGCTGCATCAATCCTGAAGCCAATGCTTGCTCGTGGCGAACTCCAGACAATCGGTGCCACAACTCTTGACGAATATCGCAAGCACCTTGAAAAGGATGCTGCACTTGAACGTCGTTTCCAACCAATTCAAGTCTCCGAACCTTCCGTTGCGCATGCAATTGAGATTCTTAAGGGACTTCGTGATCGTTACGAGACACACCACAAGGTTTCTATCACTGATGGTGCAATCACCGCAGCAGCAAATCTCGCAGATCGTTACGTCTCAGATCGATTCTTGCCTGACAAGGCAATTGATCTCATCGACGAAGCAGGATCGCGTCTTCGTATTCGTCGCATGACGACACCTCCAGAAATTCGCGAATATGACGATCGCATTGCCGAAGCACGTCGCGAAAAGGAATCTGCTATCGACGGCCAAGATTTCGAAAAGGCAGCCGCTCTTCGCGATAAGGAAAAGAACCTTATTCAAGAGAAAGCCGAACGCGAAAAGAACTGGAAAGAGGGCGACCTCGATGTCGCTGCTGTAGTCGATGAGGATTTGATTGCAGAAGTTCTTTCTACTGCAACTGGAATCCCTGTATTTAAGTTGACAGAGGAAGAGACTGCTCGACTGCTACGTATGGAAGATGAATTGCATCGCCGTGTGATCGGCCAAGACCAGGCCATCAAGGCGCTTTCACAAGCAATCCGTCGCACACGTGCAGGACTCAAAGATCCAAAACGTCCTGGCGGATCATTTATCTTCGCCGGTCCTTCTGGTGTAGGTAAGACCGAACTTTCACGTACTTTGGCTCAATTCCTCTTTGGCACAGAAGATGCGTTGATCCAACTTGATATGTCTGAATATTCAGAGAAGCACACCGCTTCACGTCTCTTTGGTGCTCCTCCCGGCTATGTTGGTTATGACGAAGGCGGACAGCTCACCGAAAAGGTACGTCGTAAGCCATTCTCTGTCGTTCTTTTCGATGAAATCGAGAAGGCACATCCAGATATCTTTAATACTCTCTTACAAGTGTTGGAAGAAGGACGTCTGACCGATTCACAAGGTCGTGTAGTCGATTTCAAGAACACAATCATCATCATGACAACCAACCTTGGTACTCGTGATATCTCACGTTCACTAGGTCTTGGTTTTGCGAATACAGAGGATGCACTCTCTAATTACGAGCGCATGAAGGGCAAAGTGAGCGATGAACTCAAGAGCCACTTCCGCCCCGAGTTCCTCAACCGTATCGATGACATCGTGGTCTTCCACCAGTTGTCAGAGGCAGAAATTATTCAGATCGTTGATCTGATGATTCATAACCTCGATGATCGTTTGAAGGCTAAGGACATGGGCATCGAGCTCACGCCAGCAGCAAAGGCTTTGCTTGCCGAACGTGGATATGACCCACTGCTTGGAGCGCGTCCGCTTCGTCGTTGCATCCAACGCGAGGTAGAGGATGTTCTCTCAGAGAAGATTCTCTTTGGTGATGTAAAGCCTGGAGAAATCACTCTCGTAGATGTTGAAGATGGCACGGGTGAATACGAGGGTAAGAAAGTATTTACTTTCAAAGGTGTCGCTAAAACTGCAGCCCCAGATACTCCTGGAGATCTTGCAGGGGAGTCAGTTAAAGATAAGTAATCTTTAATCAGCTAATTTAAATTTCTTGCCGGTGGTTTCAATTAGACCATCGGCAAGAAGTGTTTTAAGAGCCTTTTCAACTTGATCTTGGTCATCCCAAAGTTCCGTTACTTGTGATTGGGATAGAGATTTGTTGTCACGTAGCGCCTGAACAATGACACCCCGACATTGGCGGTCTGTTCCGTGCCAGGCTTGTGTCTTTGGCCTCTGTGCTGATTCTGGAAAACCTAATCTTCTCCATTCACAGATGCTTTTAACGGGACAAAGCTCGCATTGTGGATTCTTGGATGTACATATCAACGCGCCTAGTTCCATAGTTGCAGCCGCCCACTTTGCACCATCATGCGGCACTAATTCAGCTCGAATCTTTCTTTCATACTGCGATGGGGCTGATGTTGGGTGCTGCACCCCATCTAAAGCGCGAGAGAAAAACCTTCGGATATTAATATCCATCACTAAAGTTGATTCGTTGTAAGCAAAAGATGCGATTGCAGCAGCGGTATAGTCGCCAACCCCAGGCAGTTCTCGTAAAGTCTCAATCTCGCGCGGAACAGTGTTGTTGTGTTCTGACGCGATAACTTTTGCCGCTTCGTAAAGGCGAAGTGCGCGCCTTGGATAACCAAGGCGGCCCCACGCGGAAATAACTTCAGATTTTTTAGCATCAGCTAAATGACTAGGTGTAGGCCAACGTTCCATCCATTCAATCCATTTAGGAAGAACGCGAGCGACAGGGGTTTGTTGCAACATATATTCACTAACCATGACCCCCCATGCATCAGTTTTTCTCCAAGGAAGGTCTCGCTTATTCTCGTCAAACCAAT
>CAYRJB010000051.1:1646-8159 GCA_964424485.1 uncultured Actinomycetes bacterium | reverse complement strand
TTCGGGCATGCAGGTGATGGCAATCTCCATCCCACCATTGTTTATCCTCCGGGGGATGAAGCTGCAGGAAAACGTGCCCTTGAAGCTTTTCACGCAATAGTTCAAGCCGCACAAAAACGTGGTGGAACAGCGACCGGTGAACATGGTGTTGGTTCATTAAAAGTAAATCTTGTTAAAAATGAATTATCTGAAGATGTGCGCGAACTTCAAACCGGTATTAAAAAATTATTTGATCCAAAGGGCATATTGAACCCCGGTAAAAAACTCGCTTAATCCCCTGCAATTTCTGCAGCACGCTTTGCTATATCGCACTCGGAAACAGTGACTCTGTTACCAAGTCGACCGATGAGCAGAGAGAGAAGTATTTCGCTATTTGCACCAACGCCACCTGCAAGATGAATTTGCAAACCTGAAACTTTAGCTCTCTTTTCCAAACGGAGAATAAGTGCAGCTAGTTCATCTGCAGCATCAGTCATGATCTGAAGAGCAACTTCAAGCCCTTCTTCGGCACAGTGACTCACTAATTTCGCTAGCGCAGCGATTTTTGATCTTTCATTTGAATAAACAAAGGAACGTATCTCTGGCCACGAATGTGAATTTAATTCCCGCATTATTCCTTCGGTACAAGAATCAAATTTTTCTCCGGCCTCCAATTGCCAAAGTGCATGACGTATCGCTTCGCGGCCTATCCAATATCCGCTTCCTTCGTCGCCAAGCAGATAGCCCCAACCGCCCGTACGGAGGAATGTTCCGTCGAGTTCCATGAAGGAAGCAATAGATCCAGTGCCGCTATAGAGCAACATCCCTTCGCCAAGATTGAAATGTGCTCGATAAGCAAGTTCCATGTCATTCCATAAAGTCACTTTTGCTCTGGGAAACGCGTCAGCGAAAAACTTATTTGTTATTTCTCTACCGGACTCGGAAGTATCCAGACCAGTTATACCTGCAACAACGGAAGTAATCGGATTAATCTGTGCCGAAGCAATTGTGTTCAGCACTTCTTTCATACGTGCAACCGAAGTTTCTTTCCCTACATGTCCATCCATGGGAAGAGTAGAGCCAAAGCGACCATCACTTGTTGCCCATTTTGTAGCTGTAGCTCCAGCATCTATTCCAAGTGTTGCCATGGGACTAGCCTTTCACAGCGCCGGCAGTAAGTCCCTTAATAAATTGCTCGGAGAGAATTAAATAGAGCGCAATGAGAGGTAGTGCAGCCAGCGTGAGGCCTGCAAAGATCGCACCCCATTGGTTGGAATACTCACCAAAGAAGATCGTGAGGCCTTGCATAATCGTCTTCTTCTCGCTGCTCTGCAAAAGGACGAGTGGTAAGAAAAAGTCGTTCCAGATTGGGATAGCGGAATAAATAGCAACAATTGCGATTCCCGGCTTAACAAGTGGTAACAAAACCTTGCGCAACATTTGTGACTCTGTTGCTCCATCTACTCGCGCTGCGTTATCAAGATCAGCGGGTAAACTTCTAAAGAATCCACTCATAATGAAAATCGCAGCAGGTAAAGCGCCTGAGGCATAGACCAAGATGATGCCAATATATGAATCTAGTAGGTGCATCCACTTCAACTGAATGAAGAGCGGAATGATTGTAAGTTTGGCTGGAATGAGCATTCCGGTCAAAATAAATCCAAGTACTGCGGTATGGCCTTTGAAATCATAACGGCCAATCACAAATCCCGCGCCTACGGCCAAAGCCAATATAACAACAAGTGATCCACCGGTAATGATGACCGAGTTCTTGAAATATGTCGCGAAAGCTCCACCTTGCCAAACTTTGCTGAAGTTCTCCCAATACGGATCGCGCGCAAGTGACATTGGATTTGAAGCAAAATCTGAATCTTTACGGAGCGCTGAATTGACCATAAAGAAAACCGGTAGGAGTACTGAAATAGCATTAAAGACCAAAATTCCACGCCAAAAAGTTTTAGAAGCCATCAACTTGATCATGCTTCCACCTCACGACTGCGTAGCCACTTGTTTCCAAATGTCGCACCAACACCTACGATTAAAAAGATAACTACACCTAGCGCTGAACCAATTCCAATTTGGTTGGCGATGGAATCCACAGAACCAAATGAGAGGCGATAGAACATCAATGCCAACGTGTCGGTTGATCCTGCCGGGCCTCCAGTTGAGCCCCCGAGAACATATGGAAGATCAAACCATTCGAATGCACCGATGAATGTAAGAATGGAAACAATGGTCATTGAAGGCGCCAAAAGTGGAAGAAGAATTTTTCTAAATATCTGCCCTTCCGATGCACCATCGATACGGGCAGCTTCAATGTAATCATTTGAAATTGCATTGAAGCCAGCCAAGAAAATGATGGTCGGAAAACCGACCCAACGCCATAAATTGATAAAAACAAGTGTGGGTAGCGCTGTTGCGGTTGAACCGAGCCATGTGAGTGCCAGTGATGGCAGATGGACTATTTGGTTGAAGAAGTAATTGATTGGACCAAAGAATGGGTTGAGGATTACCTGCCACATGTATCCCACAACAACCAGTGAAAAGATAACAGGGAAGAAAGCAACGGTTCTAAAGAACCTCTGCCCCTTCCGTAATTTATAGAGGCCGTATGCAAGGAGAATTCCGCAGCCGGTCTGCACGATGTAGATGCCAATAAATACCAAAACGTTATGGCGAAGAGCCATTAAAAATTGATCGCGAAATGGAAACGAAAATAGTCGGTGAAAGTTCTCCAGCCCCGCGAAGGAACCCCGTTGGAAGCCTGTCCAATGAAAGAAGGCATATCCCAGTGTCGTAAATGCAGGAAGTGAGGTAAAAATAATAATGACAGCAAGCGCAGGTACGAGAAGAGCAAAAGTAAAGCGATTCTGTTGTCGCTTCATTCCACTAACAGTTTTTGCCATCTACCTGCATACTTTCGATTAATAATGTAGAAAATTATAAAGTTAAAAAGAATGTATAAGGGCAAGTGAGCGCAGACCTAGGAGAGTCTGCGCTCACACCCTCGAGAGGTTACGCCTTGCCCTTAAGCGGTGCGTACCAAGTTGCTACACCGTCTTGAATTGATTTAGCCAATTCAG
Source organism: uncultured Actinomycetes bacterium (assembly GCA_964424485.1). GTDB lineage: Bacteria > Actinomycetota > Actinomycetes > Nanopelagicales > Nanopelagicaceae > PALSA-747. The sequence goes on along the minus strand of CAYRJB010000051.1, from coordinate 5,097 downwards.
CAACGGTTTGTGTTCCTGCAGCGACTTTCTGGAAGCCAGGCTGCATAATTGATGATGATGTTGGAGTTCCGTAGCGGAAACCAACAAGTGTGAGGAATGGTGTTCCCATTGATGGAATCTTTGCTTGCATTGCAAGAATCGCAGGATCAGATGACTGAATACCTGAGATTGGTGGAATCCATCCAAGCTGATTAGCAGCATCCTTCAAGAAATCCTTGCTTGAAAGGAAGTTAATGAGCTTGATTGCTTCTGGCTTTGCAGATGTCTTTGCATTTACTGCAAATGCACCGTCAGCCCAGTTAGTTACATAACGCTTTCCGCCAACTGTAGAGGCAGGTCCAGGGAACCAGCCAACCTTCAGTGTTGGTGTGATGGAACGGAAGTATGAGATTTCATAGTTTCCGCCGATGTACATCGCAGCCTTGCCTGTCGCGAACAAACCGCGAGCAGTGTTGTAATCAAGACCTGATGCACCAGGTGGCATGAACTTGTAGAGATCTGTTTCAGCCTTCAAAGAAGAAACAAATGCTGGGTCGGTGAATGTCTTATCTCCTGCAACGAGAGCGTTGTAGAAAGAAGTTCCACCGTAGAACGAAGGTGCAATAGCGCCCCATAGCTGTTCAAGTCCTGGCGCATAACCTGTTCCATTACCAATTGCGTAGTAACCAGCCGCCTTCAACTTTGCGCAAAGTGAAAGGAATGATGTCCAAGAAGTTGGAAGTGCAGAGACGCCAACCTTGCTGAAAATTTCTGGGTTGTACATAACGCCAAGCACAGAAGTTGAATATGGGAATCCAAATTGTGACTTGTTTGTGTATCCCTGTGCACCGGCGAGAGTTCCTGCTGGAACCTTCGCAAGAGCTGGAACATCTTTTGTTGTCAGAGGAAGGAAATTTCCTGCATCTGAAAGGTTTGCCATACCGCCGTAAGCACGGATCTGCATGACATCTGGCCCCTTACCTGCGGTAAGAGCTGTAGCCAATGTTGCGTTGTAATCGGTTGCAACATATGGAGTGAACTTAACTGAGATACCAGTCTTAGCTTTGAACTTAGCAAGTTCAGCTTCGTAGAAAGCCTTATCTTCAGGACGCCAGCTCCAGAAAGAGAGTTCTGTAGCAGCATTGGCTGAAGAAGTTGCGACTACTGGAACAGCAATTGCTGTTGCAGCAAATGCCGCAGCTACAAGGACACGCATGTGTCGTTGCATTTTCTTCACTTATTTCCTCCTCGGGTACGGGTTTTCGAAAGTGAGCGATTCTTAATAGTTTCGCCCATTTTCCTGCCAGAACGACTACTAATAGCCGCCCTAGATTCATCTAGAGCAGCCTTAGTACCACTCCAGTTTCTCTGCGCTAATGCAACGCAGAGACAATCAACCACCGTTAGTTGTGCAATGCGACTTGCGGTCGCTCCGCTGCGAAAGGTGGTTTCGCGAGCGGATGTATAAAGAACCAAATCTGAAAGATTTGCAGCAGGTGAGCGCATTCCATTTGTAATTAGTACAACTCTGATTCCACGCTCTTTAAACGCAGAAATGACATCGACGATATCAAGTGTTGTGCCAGAGTGACTGATTGCAATGAGGAGATCGCCGCGCTTGAGTAAAGAGATGGAAGTCAATGCACTGTGAGCATCGCGCCACGCGACAGATGATTTTCCTAAACGATTTAATTTCAACTGCGCATCCATGGCAACATAACCGGACGATGCAACTCCTAACGTTGCAACAGTTTGCGCCTTATCCATGAGAGCGACGACTTGTGCAAAAACCTTTGGATCTAACTTTTCAGCAGTTGTTTGAATTGCAAGCGCATCCGCTGCCGCAATTTTCGCAATTACTTGTGCAGGTGAATCATCAATTGTGATGCCACCATCAAGATCAGAAGGTTGTGCGCCTATTGAACCCATGCGCGATACTTCACGCACAAGTTCCATGCGGAAATCTGGAAATCCTTTGAAGCCGAGTGTTTTGCAAAAACGAACAACCGATGCGACTGATGTCCCAGAGGCTTCAGCAAGTTGAGAAATATTCATTTCAGAGATTGAAATCGGATTGCTCATGATTGTTTCGGCAATAGCTTTTTCACTAGCGTGAAAAGTTGAGTGAGAGCTTCTAATTTCACCAAGAAGGTCGTGATAGGTCTGACCCACCACGCGCAATGACGGCTTCGCTGCCATCAGACCTCCTGTGAAAAGATTTTTCAAGAACTGCTCTGTGCGGTGAAAATTATCGCCTTTGAGGGGTCCAAGCAAGCACCCTGAGATAACAATTGGGTAAAGCGATTTACTCGCTGAGAGCTTGGCGAATTCTGTTCTGAGCGCTCTTGAGGCGTTCTTTTGCTGACTCAGCGTCGGTGTGGAGCAGAATCATCAAGATTGCCACTTTCACCATCTGACCAGATTCTTCTAAAGCTTTCGCGGCTTCACTCTTTGTCGCGCCTGTTGCATTTTGAATAATTCGCACCGCTCGATCCTGCAACTTCTGGTTCGTAATCTGTAAATCGACCATGAGATTTCCGAAAGTCTTACCCAGGCGAATCATCGTGACTGTTGAGATCATATTAAGAACCATCTTCTGAGCAGTTCCAGATTTCATGCGCGTAGATCCGGCTAGCAGTTCGGGGCCTGAGTCAACTTCAATTGCAAAGTCTGCATATTGTGAAATTTCTGAATCTGGATTGCACGTTAATGAGATTGAAAGAGCTCCAATGGATTGCGCGTATTCCAATCCGCCACGCACATACGGAGTGCGACCAGAAGCAGCAATACCAACCACGGCATCTGTTGCGGTCAAATTTATGCTCTTCAAATCTGCTACGCCCGCCTCGACTTTGTCTTCAGCCATTTCAACTGCATTGCGAAGTGCAGTATCTCCTCCAGCAATAAAAGCGATTACTTGATCGGACGGAACTGAAAATGTTGGACCGAGTTCGGCGGCATCCAAAACTCCAAGACGACCAGATGTTCCGGCTCCCATATATACAAGACGTCCACCCTGCATCATTCGATCTACAATCGATTCGATTGCATCTTTTATTGTTGGAAGTACATGGGCAATTGCCTTTGGAACCTCGGCATCGTTTTCATTGATAACTTGGAGAAGTTCGGATACGGACATAACATCCAGTAGCGCAAATTTTTCATCGACCTGTTCGGTTCGAAGTGATGCAAGATCGCTATCGCGGTCGGCCATGTATTAAATATAGAACACTTACGGCCTGTCTCAGTAGGTAATGGCCGCACACAGGAAATTTCACGCTCAAAACAGGTGCAATGTCCGCTGGACAATCACTAGGGTTGCGCCATAGACGAAAGGCAAATAAATGGCATCCAAGGCAAGTGCTAAGACTCTCGACCAGAAACTCGCGAAAATCCATGCTGGCAAGTACACCAGCAAGGATTTCATCATTGCAGATGCGAAGGATGCAGATATGGCCTTTGGAGCTGCGGC
>CAYRJB010000051.1:0-1546 GCA_964424485.1 uncultured Actinomycetes bacterium | reverse complement strand
GCAGCTGATCGAGAAACTCTGGCTGCATTCAAAGAATTTCGCATAGAAGCTGCAGACCTCGGTGTTCGTTACTTCCTCGAAGTTTTCAATCCAAACAAACCTGTCGATTTAGCAGCAAAAGATATTCCTACCTTCATCAATGACAGCATTATCAAGACTCTTGCCGGCGTGACGGTTGAAGAGCGTCCAACGTTCTTGAAGATTGCATATAACGGAGCAAAGGCTTTAAAGGAACTTTCTTCACATGACTCTTCACTCGTGGTAGGAGTTCTTGGTGGATCAGCAGGCACAACTCGCGATGCATTCGAACTTCTACATCGCGCTGAAGAAAATGGCGGACGAGTTTCTCTCTTTGGTCGTAAGATTCAAAAAGCAGAAGATCAATTAGAGCTAGTGCGTTTGATGCGTAAAGTGCTCGATAAGAAAGCAACTCCCTTGCAAGCAGTCGAGGAATATCACGCAACTCTTGCTAAAAAAGGAATTAAAGCCGATAGAACTTTGAAGGCGGATTCACAGATCACTGAACAGGTTCTCCGCGACGAGTAAATCTCGGTCAAAATATGTCAGCTGGAATTCTCTGCTTCGGAACGGTCACTGTAGATCAAGGCAAAGTGATTGATCACTATCCTGCTCGCGAACATCTTGCCTTAATTTCCGAAGTTTCAAAGAGCACTGGTGGGCCAGGCCTCAATCTCGCGATTGATCTACGTAGGCTCGACAAAGATTTAGCCATTCACATGATTGGGGCAGTGGGCGGAGATTCAAATGCCGACTATCTGCTGAGTGAATGTGAAAAATATCGAATTGATGCCTCGGATGTTCAAAAATTTCCTGGCATTTCCACGCCTTTTACCGATTGCATGGTTGAAAAACATGGTGGCAAACGCACATTCTTCTTTCATTCAGGTAGCGGCGACCTCCTCGATTCAGAGAAAGTAGATCTCGACAAACATGATGTAAAAGTCCTTCATGTCGGAGCTGCAGGGGTTCACAAGTTGATGGATCAGGACTTCAATGGCGAGACACGGTGGGTTCGTTTTCTGCGAAACGCTCATGACCGAGGTATTCACACCAATATGGAGATGGTCTCACTCGCTCCGGAAATCTTAAAAAAGTTGGTTCTTCCGTGCCTTCCTTATCTTGATTCGGTAATCATTAATGAAGTTGAGGCAGGAATATTGACTGACATTCAATACGAAAAGGCAGACAACGTTCCACCTCTTGATTGGGGCAAGCTCGAGCAAATGGCTCGAGGGCTAATAAAACTAGGCGTTAATAAATTTGCAGTAATCCACACACCTCTCGGAGTTGTTGCGGCAGATAAAGACGGAAATGTTTTCCGACAGGGCTCAGTTGCTGTACCGGATGAAGTCGTGATCAGCACAACCGGCGCAGGTGATGCTGTGACTGCTGGCGTTATGTACGGAGTTTTTCATGATTGGGATTTGGCTAAATCGATAAAAGCAGGCGTTGCATGCGCTGCGATGTGCATTATGGATGCGCATACATCCGAAGGCATTAAGCCAATAAATGAAACTCTTGCAGC
>CAYRJB010000050.1:5667-8266 GCA_964424485.1 uncultured Actinomycetes bacterium | reverse complement strand
GTTAATTAAACGAGTTCGTCGGCAGTACCTGGTTGCAGAGTAAATCTGTAGCCAACGTTACGTACTGTCCCGATGATCGCCTCGAATTCAGGGCCTAATTTTGCGCGCAAACGTCGGATGTGCACGTCAACTGTTCTCGTGCCACCGAAGTAGTCATATCCCCAGATCTCGTGCAACAACTGTGCGCGAGTAAAGACACGACCAGGATGTTGCGCAAGAAACTTGAGTAATTCAAACTCTTTAAAGGTGAGATCTAGGCTGCGCCCTTTGATCTTTGCCGTGTAGGTATGTTCATCGATAAAAACATCGCCTTGGCGAATCTCTTTTGAACCTTCGCCAGTTGTTAAATCATTTGTAGCTGCACTTATTGCAATGCGAATGCGTGCTTCCACTTCAGCAGGGCCAGCAGTATCAAGAATGACATCGTTGATGCCCCAGTCACTGTTAACGGCAGAGAGCCCACCTTCTGTTGTGACAACAATGAGCGGGCAATGCAAACCAGTTGCAGCAATAAGACGTGTTAAAGATTTAGCACCAGGTAAATCGCGGCGAGCATCAACAAAAAGAGCATCGATATCTGGGATATCAACGAGAATGGATGCTTCAGCCGGAAGAATTTTCACATTGTGCTGGAGGAGAGCAAGAGATGGCAGGACTTCTGCAGATGCACCATTGGAATTGGTGAGAAGAAGGATCCGTGCCATTGGGTAATGGTAGTCGCCAACTGTTAAGGGCTTGTAACGGGGAATTTACCCCCAGGTTAGGGGCGTTAGACTCCATATATGGCTACTCCACATGAATTACGCGATAAAGGCCTGCGCCTTACACCTCAACGCGAATTGGTCCTCCATGCCGTGCGCGAAATCGGCCACGCAACTGCGGAACAAGTGGCCGACAAAGTAAAAGTAACTCACCCTGGTATTAATTTATCGACTGTTTATCGCAATCTCGAACGCCTTGAATCAGTTGGTCTTGTTCAACATACACATCTTGGACATGGCGGAGTTACATACCATCCAACAGAAGAAGATGTGCATTTACATATGCACTGCGAAAAGTGCGGCAAGTTGTTTGAAGCACCTGTCGAAGTCGCATCAAACTTTGTACAAAACGTTTTTGATGAATATAACTTTCACGTCGATGTTGCTCACCTTGCAATCTCTGGTCGTTGTGAAGATTGCTTTAACAAGGACTGAGACTTGTCCGCTGTCTTTGTAGAGGATGGCCCTGACAAGGGAGCGATCTGGCATTTTGGCGAACCACATAAAGAAGGTCGCGCACTCGAAGAAGGAAATGCGTGGGCAGATCTTTCGCATCGCGCAGTACTAACAGTCACAGGATCAGATCGTCTTAAGTGGCTCAATGATTTATTGACACAAGAATTGATTGCGTGGCCAACGCATACATGGACATCTGCACTTCGCCTCGATGCACAAGGACATATACAAGATCAATTATTTTTGATGGATGATGGTGGCACAACATGGATACACACTGAAGCAGAGAGGTCACAATCACTTCTCGATTTCCTCACAAAAATGAAATTTATGCTTGATGTTGATGTGAGAAATGTTTCGGACACTTACAAAGTTATTCGCACAACAGGTAAATCAGATTTATTTGGCGGTCCCTACAAGATTGTGAAGCGCAATGAAGAAGTTGAAGAATCTGGCGTGCAAGTTGGAATGTGGGCTCTCGAAGCAGAGAGAATCGCTGAAGGACGTGCGCGTCTTTTATTTGACACAGATTACAAATCAATTCCCAATGAATTGGGTTTCCTCAACAACGCAGTTCATATGAAAAAGGGTTGTTACCCAGGACAAGAGACAGTTGCAAAGGTTTTTAATTTAGGACAACCGCCACGTCGATTAGTGAAATTACATCTAGATGGCTCGAATGTAGATTTACCAGTACACGGAGATTCTATTTTTAATGGCGAACTTGAGATTGGCTTTGTTGGCTCAGTTGCACGTCATCATGAACTTGGACCTATAGCTCTTGGAATCATTCGCCGTAATACCCCTGCAGAGGCGATTTTGACGGTGAAAGGTATTGCTGCCAGCCAAAGTCTGTGAGTGAAGCGCTCGTCTTTATTGTCTAGAATGGCCATCTAAATACTTTTATTTGTTTGCTGGAGGTGTGACGTGCGCAAGATTGTCCTAGCACTCCTCCTCGGTCTTAATTTTGTTTTGGTCCCAATGGCACTTGCAGATCAAGTAGTGGTCGACACGACAATCCAACAAACTGCAGAAGATCTCAATATTGAAATTCCTGCAGATACTCCAGTTGGCGAAGGAATTATCTCTGTAGAGGTAACAGAGCCAGATGGCTCGGTTCACACCGAAGATCTTCCATTTTGCAAAGCAGAAGATGGAGTGATTTATTGGGATGGTAAATGCCCTGAGGCAAATGTAACTCCAGTTGTGGCTCCAGAGAATGCAACATCTTTAGAACAACTACCTGTTTACGACCCAGCTAGTGAACCCAAGCAAACACAAACATCAGTTGTTTCAGCTCTTGCAGCCTTAAGCGTTTTAGGAACAGCCGGCGCTGCAGCAACAACAATGGGTGGTTCGAAATCTGATTCTTCTGATGACCA
>CAYRJB010000050.1:3723-5567 GCA_964424485.1 uncultured Actinomycetes bacterium | reverse complement strand
ATGCTCTTCTTTGCGCCAGGGTTGATTGCTTCATCTTTCAGACCATTTCGTCGAGCCATCTCTTCAAGACACGATCTCTGGGAGCGTTACACAGATGTATTTGTTGCAGCGCTCGCTGGTGGATGGGTAACAACAAAGATTATTGGCGGGCTTAATGGCTTGGCTCATCGCAAGCTGCCGATTAGCGATCATGCAGGAACTTTGGGCTATATCGTTGCCATCAGCATTTTGGCTCGCATCCTCCTTGAGGGACATGCAATGCGCCACTATCCAGTGCGTCTTGGTCGATGCACTCCAGAATTGCAAAGCGCATCTGCAAACCAAAAAATCATCTCTCTTGCCCTACGCACCGATGTATTTATCTTTGTTGCTGCTCCATTTATTGGAGTCAATAAATTCCTCTGGATGGGCGCATTCCTCTTTGGCGGACCTGCACTCTTTAAGTTGTACTTTGATCACAAGTTGCCGAAGATTGAAGGAATTCATCGTTGGTCACCTAAAGGTCTTCTCACATTGGTGGGAATGGTTTATGTCGGAACGCTTCTTGGAAATGCGCTTGGAAAGATTTGGACCAACGGTGCAGAGTTAATCTCATGGTCCTTTGTGATTCTCTCGCTTCCTGGCGTTATCCTCGGAATGTTGCTCTTCTTTGCAGAGGAACATGACCACACTGATTGGCGTAAAGGTGGCAGGGGACTTGGTCTCTATCGCCTTGGTGGCTTAATTGTCCTTGGGCTTTTTGTTGCAATAGTCTTTGGTCTGTGGCCGTAATAACTTCCGTACTTCTCATCCTTGCTTGCCTTGCCTTTGGTGCATGGATGGTGCGATGGGGAGTTAAAGGTCTTCTAAAATTAATAAAAGATATGAAAAGAAATTCAGGAAATAAGGGGGAGTAATGGCATTTTCAATTCCAGAGAATCTACATAAATCTCTCTTTCCAATTGCTTGGATGATTGGTAAATGGGAGGGCGATGGCAATTGCGAATATCCTACGATCCAGCCCTTTAAATTCTTTCAAGAGGTTGTCTTCAACCAGGATGGCCAAGATTTCCTTAACTATTACAGCCGTTGCTGGAAGATGGATGATGACGGGAAAATTGGCGAACCATTCTTTTCAGAGACTGGATTCTGGAAAGTAAAAGAAATGAACGATCAAAAAGTTCTCGAAGTGGTTATCGCACAATCTGGCGGTATTACAGAGGGCTGGGTTGGCGTTGTAGGAAATTCTGCAAATATGCAGCTCGTGATGGATCAGGGTTACTCAACTCCATCAGCACCTATTACGACTGCAGGACAACGACTCTATGGCCATGTTGAAGGTGAATTGTTCTTTGCATATGACCGAGCTGCTGAAGGACACCCACTGCAGGCATATATGTGGTCATCTATGAAGAGAGCAGATTAATCTCAATGATCGAACCAATGCAGGGCGAAACACTTGCTCGCGTTATTCGCAACGGCATGGTCGAATCTGTACATAGCGGTCACCTCATCGAATTAGATAAAGATGGATCTGTTGTACGTTCGCTAGGTTCGGCACATCTTCCCATCTATCCACGCTCTGCTGTGAAGTCTCTGCAAGCCGCAGCCATGGTGCGCAATGGATTGAAATTGACTCCGAAACAACTCGCAGTTGTCTGCGCATCTCATAGTGGCAGTGAAGAGCATTTTGAAGTTATTCGTTCAATTTTAAGTGGAGCGGGCCTAGATGAATCTGCTCTCCGTAATGCAACGGATAAACCACTCGGTGAAAAAGAGCGAATCGCGTGGGGCGATAAAGCACCTACACAGATGGCGCAGAATTGTTCGGGCAAGCATGCTGGAATGCTTGCAACATGTGTTGC
>CAYRJB010000050.1:0-3623 GCA_964424485.1 uncultured Actinomycetes bacterium | reverse complement strand
TTGCTGATGGAAATTATCGACCTCTTGGCCCAATCGTCCATGCAACCTTGAAATCTTGGGGATTTAATAGCCCAGATGAGACCGTCAACGTGATTGGCGGAGGCAAAGTGGTGGGAACGGTCGAACCCGCGTAACCTTTCAGTTATGTCTTCCTCTATCAAGCGTGTTGCCACCTTCATGGTGCATACAAGTCCGCTTGAACAAGCAGGACGTGGTGATGCTGGCGGTATGAATGTCTATGTCACCGAATCTGCCCAGAAAATTGCTGAACTTGGTGTCGAGGTAGATATCTTTACACGCCGTACTTCAATCACAGAGAAACCAACCGAGATTTCCAAAGGCGTCACAGTTCGCTTCTTAGATGCTGGCCCAGCTGCGCCAATGCCAAAAGAGGATCTGCCTACACAAGTAACTGCTCTGACACATTGCTTCTTAGATTATGCCAAGCAGAAGCCAAAGAATTATTACGATGTCATGCATTCGCATTACTGGATCTCAGGGCAAGTCGCTTGGATGGCAAAAGAGAACCTGAATATTCCTTTTGTCCATACGATGCACACAATGGCACGTGTGAAAAACCTTGCTCTTGCAACAGATGACAAGCCCGAACCTGATTCCCGTGCATATGGTGAGGAGCAGATTGTTCGAAACGCGGATGCTCTGATTGCAAACACAACTGCAGAAGCAGCGCAACTTGTCTCGCTCTACAACGCCCCACAAGATAATGTGTTTGTTGTTGCACCTGGTGTTGATATCGCACGATTTACTCCTGGCTGGGGCAAAGAGGGAGCACGTGAGAAGTTAGGCATTGCACCCGATGCTTTGATGTTTACATTTGTGGGCAGACTTCAACCACACAAGGGACCAGAAGTATTAGTCCGCGCAGCCTCTGAATTACTCACTCACACACCACATCTTCGTTCGCGTCTTGCTCTTGTCATTATGGGTGGCGTATCTGGCAGTGGACATGATGAACTTGTGAAATTAAAACAACTTGCCAAGTTCTTAGGCGTGGAAGATATTGTGCATTTTGTCGATCCATGTCTTCGCAACGATTTGCCTGATTGGTATCGCGCATCTGATCTAGTTTGCGTACCGAGCTACTCTGAAAGTTTTGGACTCGTTGCACTTGAAGCTCAAGCTTGTGGAACACCAGTGGTAGCCACCGCAGTAGGTGGATTACGAACAGCTGTTGCGGATGGAATATCTGGCGCACTTGTTGATGGCCACAATCCACGCAGCTGGTCTTCAACAATCGGGCGCTTGTTGATGGATTCTTCAACACGATCAGAGATGTCCATCGAAGCTGTGGCTCACGCTATGAAATTCAGCTGGAATATCACCGCTCGCAAGACATTGGATGTTTACAACCATGTGGCCCGTGAAGGTCACCAACGTCCGCTTTGGATGGTTCAGTAATTTTATGAGCATTGCTGCAGAAGTGATTGAAGAGTTTCTGCTCTCTCATGATTTAGAAGCTGATCGCCCAAATGCGAATACTTTTCTCATCACTCTACCTGGCGAAGCAAAGTTAGAGACACATTGCGCTCTGATTATCGGAGATCATTCCTTAATGATCTCAGCCTTTGTGATTCGCAAACCGGATGAAAATGAGGCGGAGATTCACAAGTGGCTTTTGGAGAAGAACGCTTCGATGTATTCAGTTTCATTCGCCATCAACGAATTGGGCGATATTTACTTGGTTGGAAGATTGCCCTTGACTGCAGTCACCGAACAAGAGATTGATCGAGTTTTAGGTTCCGTTCTCCAATATTCTGATGGTTCATTTAATATTTTGATTGAAAAAGGTTTTGAAACAGCAATTCGCCGCGAATGGGCTTGGCGCCTCTCTCGCGGCGAATCACTTGCTAACCTCAAGGCATTTGAGCATCTGCTCAAATAGTTTTTCTCTTAAAGATTTAGTGGAGTCCAAAAATCCTTAAGAGATAATTAAATGCGGCGGCACAGAGAGCTGCTGCAGGAATCGTGATGATCCATGCAGCAACAATGTTGCCTACTACAGACCATTTGACCCATTTGCGACCACGAGTTGCACCAGCGCCGAGGATTGCAGTGGTGATGGAGTGCGTTGTGGAGACAGGAGCTTTTAAGTGGATTGCCATATAGAAGAGCACGGTTGATGCAACAGTAGATGAAGCAAATCCGCGAATAGGATCGACCTCAATCATCTTGTGTCCAAGCGTTTTCATAATGCGCCATCCGCCAACATAAGTTCCAAGAGAGATAGCAACAGCTGCAGCAATCTTGACCCACGTTGGAATGGAATCACCGGAATAATAGCCACCGATGATGAGAGCTAATGTAATAACACCCATTGTCTTCTGTGCATCTTGAAGACCATGTCCTACAGCCATAAATCCAGCGGAAATTACTTGGCCGGTTTTAAAGGTCGGAACTGCGAAGCTGCGCTTTGCATTACGGAAAGCGAATTGAAGGATAAGAGTGAGAAGGAAAGCTGCCGTGATGGAGATTGCTGGTGTGAGCACCATCGGAATAACAACCTTCATATAAACGCCATGCCATTTAACAGTCTCGCCAGCAGCAATTGCAGTGCCAACAAGGCCACCTATAAGGGCGTGTGAGGAGGATGAAGGAAGACCAAACCACCAGGTGATGAGGTTCCATGCAATCGCACCTAAGAGGCCAGCGATAACCACGACAAGGCCATGATCATTCTTTGCCACATCAATAACGCCTTTACCAACGGTTGCTGCAACGCCGACAGAGAGGAAGGAACCAATGAGGTTGCCAATACCTGCCATCGCTAGTGCAGTACGTGGTTTGAGCGCTTTAGTCGCTACGGTTGTAGCGATTGCGTTCGCTGCATCGTGGAAACCGTTGGTGTAATCAAATGCCAACGCAATAACAACGATGAGCGCAACGAGCAGAAATGTCGTTGTCACTAGATCTTAACTCTCCTTCAAGGAGATGGTTCGAATAACGCGAGCCACCTTCGCCATGCGATCGAGTGATTCCTCGAGCTGGTCGATAACACCCTCAACGCGAAGAACGCTCATCGCGTCATATTCGCCAGAGAAGAGTTGTGCGGTGATGCGACGGTGAATGCGATCGCCTTCATCTTCAATGCGATCAGCTTCTACGAAGTAGTGGTCAAGGTCTTTGAGGTTTTTAAGGCGTGGCATAGATGAAGCAGTGAGCTCAGCCAAGCGGCGAACAGCATCAACGAGATCGAATGCCAAAGTTGGGAAAGTCTCCACTTTGTGGAGAACAGCAATATCTGTTGCTTCTTCGATGCAATCCATCGCATCATCTAGTGCGTTTGCAAGATCTGTGAGGTCGCCACGATCGTAAGGAGTGATGAACATGTCATCAATACGACGGATAATCTTGCCGAGCAATTCATCTGCTTCGGATTCGATATTTCCAATGCGCTTTGCGAGTTCGGGACGAGCTTCTGGTGCAGCGTTCGCGAGTTCTACAGTTGTACGCGCGCCGGATGCAATGCGATCAGCCAGCGATGTGTAGAGATCAAAGAGAACGGCATCTTTGGGAGTGAGGGACATTAAATCTCCTGCCTGAGGGTTGACGGGAAAGCGTGCTAAATCTAAAGGCAATCCGCAAAACTCGAAAGTACGGCCCAC
>CAYRJB010000049.1:0-8477 GCA_964424485.1 uncultured Actinomycetes bacterium | reverse complement strand
TGATGGGAAATAGGTTTACCATCAAGCCAGACTCCTGCTCCGGGTGAAACAGAGCCAACCAGAATCCAACCCGGCGGAACCTCTGTGAAAGTTCCAAGTAGCACGTGATCTTCTCCCCCATGCAAAATCTCTGGAGTGGTGAGCACTTTGCCAAACAGTTCGATACGAACCTCGCTCGCGCGTGCGATGCGTTCGGCTTCAGAAACCAAGCCGTCGCTTATGTCGCAAAGGGCATGAGTGTGAGCGTGATTAGTTGATGCATATTTCGCGTAATCAAGAATCGGGCGGCGATGTAATTTGGCATCGTCGGAATCAACACCGTTTTGTAAATCTTTAAATCCCCGCGCAGATGCTCCGGGCAAATCAGAGACAGCGACGAAATCGCCAACTCGAGCACCCTTAATGGTGAGCTTGGATTGCACAGTTCCCAAAGCAGTTATTGAAATAGTTAACAGTGGAGACATTGCAAGATCTCCTCCAACAACTATTGCTCCAACTTTTTTAGCTTCATCTGCAATGCCGCGAGCGAGTTCTTCCACATCAGCTATAGAGAAAGTTGCTGGTATGGCGGCGGCGACCAAGAGATGAGTTGGAGTACCGCCCATTGCGTAAACATCAGCCAAATTTGCCGCAGTAATCTTCGCTCCGATTTCAAAGAGAGAGCTCCATTCGCGTTTGAAGTGGTTGCCCTCGATAGCCATATCGGTAGTGAGAACAATCGGATCTGCAGGAGCGCACAAAACAGCAGCATCATCACCTATGCCTACGATGACAGATTCATGTGACGCATCAGCTGATGCGAAAATTCGAGAGATAGCGCTGATGTATTCGTTCTCAGTTGCCAAAACTACCTACCGCCCTTCACTCTCAACGCTGTAGCCTATGCCCTATCACCGACCCGAGAGGCTTAACAATGACTGTACAGGCATTTATCCTGATTCAAACTGAAGTTGGAAAGGCCGACTCAATCGCGAAAGCAATCTCTGATATTCCAGGTGTCACACTCTCGCAAGGTGTTACCGGCCCTTATGATGTAATTATGCGCTGCGATGCTCCATCGATGGAGGAATTTGGTCGCGCCATATTGTCAAAGGTTCAAGCCGTTCCAGGCATTACTCGCACATTGACCTGCCCAGTCACTTCATCATACGACGCTTAATTTTTGAGAGAAGCGCCTTCAACTAAGGTCGTAATTAGTTCGCTGTAATTAATTCCAGCCTGTTGCCATAACTTTGGATAAACAGAAGTCGATGTAAACCCAGGCATAGTATTGAGTTCGTTAATAATGATTTCAGATCCGGTGTAGAAAAAGTCAACGCGTGCTAGGCCAGAACAACCTAGAGCCTTAAAAGCTCGAATCGCCAGCTCTTGAATCTCCTTCTGGACCTCAGGTGAAATATCGTCAGGTGAAACAAGAGCTGAACCACCTTCAAAATATTTCGCTTCAAAATCATAAAATTCGTACTTGCTAGAAACTTTTATCTCTCCAACTGGTGAAGCTTTCACACCATCTGGAGTCTCAAGAACGGCACATTCGATTTCTCGACCGTTAATTGCCTTCTCAATCATCACTTTGCTATCGAATTTAAATGCTTCCATGAGGGCACTTTGAAGTGCGTCGGAGTTCTTAACTTTGGTAGTACCTCGACTAGATCCACCTCGTGCAGGCTTTACAAATACTGGATATTCTTTAATTGATTTGATTACTTCATCTGACGGAGAAGTGACCACAAATCCTGGGGCAACATCGAGTCCATGTGCAGCAAAAATCGGTTTGGCAAATGATTTATCCATTGCGACTGCAGAGGGAAGTACTCCTGAACCAACATAAGGAACGCCAGCAATTTCACAGAGCCCTTGGATCGTCCCATCTTCGCCGTACGGCCCATGGAGCATTGGGAAAATTACATCGACGCTTTCAAGAAGATCGTTGGAAGACTTAACTATTCCGGTTTTAATCTCAGGCAGCACACCATTTTTTATTATGAATGGTTGATCATGAGGGGTTGAAACCCAACGTCCGTCTTTTGTAATGCCAATCAGAATTGGTTCAAATTTATTTCGATCAATAGCATGAAGCAGCGATCCGGCAGAGATTACTGAGATTTCGTGCTCGCTACTCATTCCGCCAGCGAGAATTCCAACCTTTGTCCGCGCCATTAAAGCTCTTCTTCGAGAGAGACTGACATGAGGCGATCAATTGCAGCAGAGGCATTGAGTTTGCCGCCAACAACATCAGCAACGGCTTCGATAATTGGCACCTCAACACCTACTCGGTGCGCGAGCTCCAAGATTGCATTTGCAGAAGCAACGCCTTCAACTGTTTTTGCATTGCGTGCAGCCTCAGCCATTGTCCCAGCGCGACCAATAGCTTCGCCAAATGTTCGGTTACGAGAAAGTGGCGATCCACATGAAGCGACTAAGTCGCCCATTCCAGCTAGTCCAAGATTTGTGAGTGGTTCGGCGCCATAAGCTGAACCAAAACGCGCAACTTCTGTAAGACCACGAGTAATGATCATGGATTGAGTATTTTCACCGAGACCAAGCCCAACTGCCATTCCAACTGCGAGAGCAATCACTGACTTTGATGCTCCTGCTAATTCGCAACCCACCAAGTCATGTGATGGATAAACGCGGAAGTAGTGAGTAGTAAAAAGTTCGACGATAAGAGCGGCGAGTACAGAGTTCTTTGATGCTCCAACTGCTCCTGCTGGTTGACGGAGGATCAATTCTCCAGCCAAATTTGGCCCCGTAATAATTCCTACGTTATCGGCTGAGATTGCTAGTTCTTCTTCAAGAATCTCAGTCATGCGATGGCAAGTAGAAGCTTCGATGCCTTTGAGAGTGCTAATAACTGGTTTATTGAGAGGGAAAGTACTTTTCCAATTCTTCAGATTCTCACGCAAAGATTGAGCAGGAATCGCCAAAACGAGAGCATCCCCGAATGCAAATGCTTCATTCACATCTGTAGTTGCGCGAATGGAATCAGGAAGAATCGCCTTGCCCAGAAATGCGTGATTGGTTTTCTTTGTATTTATTTCATTGATGACATCGCCATTGCGACCCCAAATCAAAACATCATGCCCAGCATCAATGAGGACTTGGGCAAGAGTTGTACCCCAGGCGCCTGAGCCCAGAACACTTACTCGTTTCAACCTTCGCTCCTCTTACTCTTCTTACTCTTTTTACTCTTATCTTTTAAGAAATTGCCAGTCTTAGGTAAATCTGAAGCATGTAGATCGAAGATCTCAGCAGGTGCTGATTCTCCCCTAATTTCTTCCAAGAGACGAGTTACTGCGCTCATAATCTCAGCAGTCGCTTCCGCAAGCGCTACCGGGTCATCGGATTTGCCCGCCCACCTGGAGAGGTCAACTGGCTTTCCCGCCACCACAGAAATCTTCGTTCTCTTCCACAAGCGAGGTAATTTTCCATACCGTGGCAAGAGCTCTTGTGCTCCCCATTGAGCACAAGGAATCACCGGCGCTCCACTCATGAGCGCAAGCCGTGCTACCCCAGTCTTTGCACGCATTGGCCATATCCCTGGATCGCGTGTCAGAGTTCCTTCTGGATATACCCCAACACAATGTCCGGATTTTAAAAATGCAATCGCATGTTGGAGTGCAAGATGCGCATTTTCGCTTTCTCGCTCAACTGGAATTTGTCCGGAGCCTGCGATTATTTTTCCAATGATAGGAATTTTAAATACTTCAGCCTTACCGAGGTAACGCGGTGCACGTCCATTTTGATAGAGAAATTGCGAAAATACCAAGACATCTGCATAAGAGATGTGGTTGCACACTGCAATCATCGGACCGCTTTGAGGAATATTTTCTGCGCCTTTCCAATTCCTCTTTGTAAAGATATTGAGAATTGGAATTAGGACGCCAGCGCCAAATTTAAAATAACTATTAGTTCCAAGAGGTTTGCCTGTTGGAGCGGGATATGAAATCGCCTCCGCGGACTGCGCTGTCATAATGAAAGCCTATACATAAAAGAAAATGGGAGCCATTTCTGACTCCCACCTTCAATGAATGAAAGAAGAATTACTTCTTCTTGCCCTTCTTTACAACCTTCTTAGCCTTCTTAGCTGGCTTTGCCTTCTTTGCTGGCTTTGCCTTCTTTACAGCCTTCTTTGCTGGCTTTGCCTTCTTAGCAGCCTTCACTGCCTTAGCTGGCTTTGCAACAACCTTTGCTGGTGGCTTTGGTGCAGCTTCAAGCTTGCGTGCGCCGGAGATAACTTCCTTAAGCGCCTTCGCTGGAAGGAAACGAACCTTCTTTGAAGCTTTGATCTGGATTGTTTCACCAGTGAATGGGTTGCGTCCCTTACGAGCTGGACGATCAACCTTCTTAAACTTACCGAAGTCATTGATCATGACATCTTCGCCCTTTGAGATATTGCGGACGATTGAGTCAAAAATAACTTCTACTGCACGAGCAGCTTCCTTCTTGGAGTCACCGAAGTGAGGAGCCAAGTAAGCAATGAACTGGGCCTTGTTCATGAATTCCCCTAATTTCTTTACACGTGTATGCCAGGCTTTTGCCTGACGCGACGAAATTTACGCATAAAAAATGCATTTTTTACGATTGCGTTCGGTGTGTCGCAATAATAATTTTCAATTGAAATTGAAGAAATCAGCGAATTTAACTGCTTTTACAAGCAAAAAAGTCTCAACACTATGTTGAGACTTTTTGCAAAAGTGCGATTTTTACGCACGAATTGGGAGTGTTTTTGGCTTAAATGCAGGGCGCTTCGCTTCAAAAGCATCTACATCTGCAATGTTTTTTAACGTTAAGCCAATGTCATCAAGGCCTTCCATGAGGCGCCAACGTGTGTAATCGTCGATATCAAAGGATGCGCTTTTGCCTGCATAGCGAACGTTCTTTGCCTCAAGATCGACGGTGACTTCAGTCTTTGGATTTGCTTCAACAGTTGCCCAAATATCTTCAATTGTCTCTTGTGGAAGGACAACAGTGAGCAGACCCGCCTTCTGTGAGTTTCCACGGAAAATGTCAGCAAAGCGGCTTGAAAGTACCGCTTTAAATCCATAATTTTGAAGCGCCCAGACAGCGTGCTCGCGAGATGAGCCTGTTCCAAAATCTACGCCTGCTACAAGAATCGTTGCGCCAGAGAACTCTGGTTTATTCATGACGAACTCTGGATCATTACGCCATGCAGAGAAGAGACCATCTTCAAATCCGCTCTTCGTAACTCGCTTGAGATAAACAGCAGGAATGATCTGATCTGTATCAACATTGCTTCGACGCAATGGAAGTGCAGTTCCTGTATGAGAAATGAATTTATCCATTGTTAAGTGCCTCCTACAAATCTGCTGGCGATGCGAGAGTTCCCTTGATTGCAGTCGCCGCTGCAACAAGTGGTGATACGAGGTGGGTACGACCACCCTTACCTTGACGCCCTTCGAAGTTTCTATTCGATGTCGATGCCGAACGTTCACCAACCGCAAGTTGATCTGGGTTCATTCCAAGACACATCGAGCAGCCAGCAAAGCGCCATTCTGCGCCGAAGTCTGTAAAGATTTTATCGAGTCCTTCGCCCTCTGCTTGAAGACGTACTCGCGCTGATCCTGGAACAACGAGCATGCGAACGGAATCAGCTTTCTTCTTACCTTTAATAATTGCTGCAGCAGCGCGAAGATCTTCGATGCGACCGTTCGTGCAGGAACCCAAGAAAACAGTATCTACTTTGATGTTTTTAAATGGCGTTCCAGCGGTAAGGCCCATATATTCCAAGGCTCTTTCGGCGGCAGTGCGTTCTTCTGAATCTTTGAAATCACTTGGGTTAGGAACTGAACCATTGAGCGGTGCACCTTGTCCAGGGTTTGTACCCCATGTGATGTACGGAGAAAGTTCATCAGCGTTGAGGTCGACGACTGCATCAAACTGCGCATCTGCATCTGTGTAGAGCGTCTTCCAGTACTCGACAGCAGCATCCCATTCAGCGCCTTCTGGCGCGTGTGGCTTGCCTTTAATGTAATCAAATGTTGTTTGATCAGGGGCAATTAATCCTGCGCGAGCTCCAGCTTCGATAGACATATTACAAATTGTCATTCGCGCTTCCATAGAGAGTGCGCGAATTGCAGAGCCGCGATACTCAACGACATAACCCTGTCCGCCGCCAGTACCAATTTTTGCAATGATCGCAAGGATGATGTCTTTAGCGGTGACGCCAGGCTTCAACGTACCTTCAACATTGATTGCCATTGTCTTTGGCTTCGACTGCGGCAAAGTTTGAGTTGCAAGCACGTGTTCAACTTGCGATGTACCAATACCAAATGCCAAGGCGCCAAATGCTCCATGAGTTGAGGTGTGTGAATCGCCGCAGACGATTGTCATACCTGGTTGGGTTATGCCAAGTTGAGGTCCAACGACGTGAACAATTCCCTGTTCGGCATCTCCAAGAGAGTGAATGCGAATGCCAAATTCTTTTGCATTATTTCGCAAGGTATCAATCTGCAACCTCGAGACAGGATCTGCGATTGGCTTGTCGATATCAAGTGTTGGAGTGTTGTGATCTTCGGTTGCAAGAGTGAGATCAGGGCGTCGCACTTTGCGACCTGCAAGGCGCAAGCCATCAAACGCCTGAGGGCTTGTTACTTCGTGTACCAAGTGAAGATCGATGTAGAGCAAGTCTGGTTCGCCATCTGCGCGACGAACGACATGGTCTTCCCAAATCTTTTCCGATAACGTCTTTCCCATTGCTACTCCTGCTTTTCTACCCTTAATTTGCCATCTCAATCTTTGATATGGCAGTATTAGATTGTGGACAAGAAGAATAGCGGAGTTGGCGTCTTAGATAAAGCCGTCAAAATCCTCGCAACCCTTGAGAGTGGTCCTCACTCCCTCTCTGAATTGGTTGCCGCGACAGGAATTGCTCGCCCTACCGCTCACCGTTTAGCCGTTGCTCTGGAATTTCATCGCCTTGTCACTCGCGATCTCATGGGTCGATTTGTTCTCGGTGCGCGCTCTGCTGAATTAGCCGCCGCCGCTGGAGAGGATCGCCTGCTCGCTATTGCAGCACCTGCACTTACGGCCCTAAGAGATGCAACAGGTGAGAGCGCACAACTTTTCCGCCGGCAAGGCGATCAACGTATTTGTGTTGCAACTGCTGAAAGACTTTCAGGTCTTCGTGATTCGATTCCGGTTGGTACCGTACTTTCCATGCAGGCAGGTTCTGCTGCGCAAATTCTTCTGGCATGGGAAGAGCCAGACAAATTGCACCGCGGACTTGTGAATGCCAAGTTCAATGCTGCGGCACTATCTGCAGTTCGTCGCCGCGGATGGTCTCAATCAGTTGGTGAGCGCGAAGCAGGAGTCGCATCAGTTTCTGCTCCGGTTCGCGGACCGAATAACAAGGTGATCGCTGCTGTAGGTATATCTGGTCCCGTTGAAAGATTAGGACGTCAACCTGGGCGTCTACATGCTGCTCAGGTGATTGCAACTGCAGCTCGCATGAGCGAGTATCTCGCTCAAAGCTCTAAGAAATAGATTTACCCAATAATTGCAAACTCGCCTCGCAAAGGGCGATTTGCAGGCTGATACCAAATATCTTCTCTTCGTTTGACCCGTTCGTCAAATTGAATCCAGAAGATATTTCATCTCCTGTCAGAGAGTAAATTTGATGGAAAAACCTATTTTCCTTGAGCGTGAACTCAACTAAATTATCTAAATGCCAATAGCTATATTTTCCATTGGATAGAAGCTTTTGAGCGATTGCTTCATATCTAGAGCGATGAAAATCTAACAAATCGCATGCGAGGGTCTCGAGTTCGTCAGGCTTGGCATTAGGCACATGCAAAGGCTAGCTCACGTGCCGCAACAGATGGGAAGAGTTTCATCGCTAGATTTCCAAAAGGTTTCCATACGAATGCCCCCTAAAATCCAAGTAGCTTTAACTTTTGCAAAATAGTCCGTCCAAATAGGATTTTGACAATATGCATAAGTTTCCTGATTTTTGAAATTCCTCTTTCTGGGTAGCGCCTTGCTTGGAGATATTGTTTTATCGGCCACCAAATGATTGAAACCGGTTCCTTTCTTCCAAATTTGTACTCTAAGTGACAATCTCTGGACCATTACATCGCAGGAAACGACACCATTTGCCTTCACTGCGAGACGGTTTTCTCTTTTTAATATCGTGTCGGATATATGAACATTTCCCACTTCGACGTTGCACACAGATCCATTAACTAGCATTTTAGGTTGAATTGCATAGCTGGTATCAAGACTTAAAAGCACGGTCGAGACAACTAAAATTCCTGTCCATTTTTTTGCAATGATATTCATGGCGCTACCATGAAAGAAATTTTCTAAAGGTAGGAATTTCTTCCACTGGGTAGCCGGGAAATCGTGAGAAAACTACGCATAGCAAATTTAAATATTGTGCTGAGTAGTAAATTCAAATTTGGTAGCCCCGAAGGGATTCGAACCCTCGTAGCTGGCTTGAGAAGCCAGAGTCCTAG
>CAYRJB010000048.1:0-8496 GCA_964424485.1 uncultured Actinomycetes bacterium | reverse complement strand
ACCGCATCCACTATCTCAGAGCGGCCACCGTAGTTGATACACATATTGAGGGTCATGACTTTATTCCTCTTTGTCATGCGCTCTGCCTCTTCAAGTTCATCAATAACTGATTTCCAAAGACGTTGTTCCTTGCCAACCCAACGAATCCGCACTCCGAGGTCATTCATTTGATCGCGGCGACGACGTAATACATCGACATTAAATCCCATGAGGAACTTCACCTCTTCAGGGGATCGCTTCCAATTCTCGGTAGAGAATGCATATGCAGAGACTTCTTTAACGCCGATTTGCACTGCACCTTCAACCAGATCAAAGAGCGCGGCTTCTCCTGCGCGATGTCCCTCGGTGCGAGGAAGCCCACGTTGTTTAGCCCAACGCCCGTTGCCATCCATCACCACTGCAACGTGGGCAGGGATTGCATCTTTAGGAAGTTTGGGCGGTTTCTTCATGATGAAATGCGCTCCACGAGTGGTAGCGAGCGCAATCCGCGTTCTAAATGCCATTGTAAATAAGCAGCGATAAGTCCAGATGCTTCGCGTCTATTCTTCAATTCACTCTCAATGGCATCTTCCCAATTTCCAGAGAGAAGTTGTTGCATCAGCGCCAACGTTTCCGGTGCTGGAGTTGCAGCAGCAGAAGGTTTGCAATTGGTACATACAGATCCGCCTCCAACGAGTGAGAAGAAGCGATGTGGGCCTTCTTCTTCGCAGACAGAGCAATTCATCAGCGATGGCGCATATCCCCCAATTGCGAGTGAGCGTAGAAGGAATGCATCGAGAATAAGTGAGGAGTCATAGCTTTCATAGGCAAGAGCTTTCAGTGCGCCAACCACCAAGTGATATTGCTGAAGAGCTGGTTCATGTTCATTGGCAGTAAATCTCTCTGCTGCCTCCAGGATTGCGGATGCCACAGTCCAATATTGATAATTCTCAGCGAGCCTGTCTCCATAATGTTCGATAGAGACTGCTTGTGTGATGGTATCCAGATTCTTGCCACCATAGAGCTGGAGATCGACATGTGATGTCGGCTCAAGTCGTGCGCCCCATCGAGATTTAGTTCGACGCACACCTTTTGCCACAGCTTTGATTCGTCCATGCTCACGCGTTAGAAGTGTGATGATGCGATCTGCTTCACCCAATTTCTGGGTGCGCAGCACTACTGCTTGATCGCGATAGACGGACACCTGCTCAATCTAGTCGAGCGGGTTATATTCTTTGCGCTATGACGCCCCTTCGCCCTGAAATCGTTACCTATCTCGAGAATAAAGCTGCTCTTGGAATGCCTGGGCCAGGTGATGCACCGGTTGATCTCTTGCGCGCAAACTCAATGCCTGATCCTCACCAAGTAGGTCCTGCAGAGGCGGTGCATTCGGTAGAGAACATCTTCATTGCAGGTGAGACTTCATATATTCCAGTACGCATTTATCGCCCAAGCAATCAGAAGAATCTCCCTGCACTTATCTATTTCCATGGTGGGGGTTGGGTTCTTTCCACAGTTGATAATTACGATTCATCGCTACGGTCATTAGCAAATAAAACTGGGTGCGTCATCATTGCCCCGACGTATCAGAAGGCTCCTGAACATAGATTCCCGATTCCATTTAATGATTGCTACGCAACTCTGGATTGGGCGATGAGTAACGCTGAAGAGTTGGGAATCGATGCAACGCGTATCGGTGTAGGCGGAGATTCTGCTGGAGGTAACCTTGCTGCTGCAGTCGCTCTCTGCGCTCGTGATTCTGAAGCGCCAGCTTTAGCCTTTCAACTCCTCATTGTCCCTTGTACCGATTATCAATTTAATACCGAATCCGGTGATACATACGCTGAAGGTTATGGGCTTACCAAGCGCGGCATGGAGTACTTCGTTACTGAATATGTAGATGCAGCTGATCGCCACCATCCTTATGCATTCCCCATGCACGCAACCAATCACTCAGATTTGGCGCCAGCCATTGTCATCACATGTGAATATGACGTGCTGCGCGATGATGGCGCTGCATATGTCGAACGCTTAGCCCAAGATGGTACGAAAGTGAACTACATTCACTATGACGATGCCCATCACGGCACATTTAATTGTGCAGGAATTACAGATCTCACAACGAAAATGCATCTAGATATTGCTGATGCAATTAAGCAGTTACTCGAGCTCTAAGTCCTCGGTTAACAGCAGAGACAACCGCTTTAAGGGATGCGGTAGTTGTTGAGGGATCGATTCCAACGCCCCAGAAAGTACGTCCGCCTACTTGGCATTCCAAGTACGCAGCAGCTTTTGCATCCCCACCAGCTGAGAGTGCGTGTTCGTAATAATCGAGTACACGAACTTCTAGATCTGGCGCATAGCTATTGAGAATATTGAGGAACGCTGCGATTGGACCATTTCCGGTGCCAGACAACTTCTTAATTTCGTTGTAATCAGAGAGCTCGATCTCTAGACGAGTATCTGCATCCATCTCACCAGATTGGGCGAGCGACTTTAACTTGTACTGACCCCAAGGCTTTGTCTTAGATGGAAGATATTCATCTTCGAAGATTTCCCACAACGCATCTGGCGATACTTCTCCGCCATCTGCATCTGTCTTTGCCTGCACGACTTGGCTAAATTCAATTTGAAGTCTGCGTGGAAGATCGAGTTGGTGTTCGGTCTTCATCAAGTACGCGACTCCGCCCTTGCCTGATTGAGAATTTACTCGAATAACAGCTTCATACGAGCGACCAATATCAAGAGGATCGATAGGAAGATAAGGAACGGCCCATGTCACGTCGCGAACTTCCTTGCCTTGCGCCTTTGCATCTCTTTCGAGGTGATCAAAGCCCTTCTTAATTGCATCTTGGTGCGAGCCAGAGAATGCAGTGAAGACAAGGTCTCCACCATAAGGATGGCGCTCGGGAACGCGAAGTTGGTTGCAATATTCAACAGTGCGACGTACATCCTCGATATCAGAGAAATCGATATGTGGATCCACCCCTTGAGAGAACATATTCAAACCGAGAGTGACAAGACATACGTTGCCTGTGCGCTCGCCATTTCCAAACAAAGTTCCTTCGATGCGATCTGCACCAGCAAGATATCCAAGTTCGGCAGCTGCTACACCTGTTCCACGATCATTATGTGGGTGCAAAGAGATCGCGATGGAATCACGGTACTTAAGGTTGCGATGCATCCATTCGATTGAGTCGGCGTAAACATTGGGGGTTGCCATCTCAACGGTTGCTGGAAGATTCATAATCGTCTTCCATGTTGGTGATGGACGCCAGATATCGTTGACTGCGTCGCAAACTTCTTTCGCAAACTCTAATTCAGTGCCGGTATATGACTCGGGGGAATATTCAAATGAGACATTTGTGCCAGGAACAGTGTCAACGAGCTTCAAGCAGAGTTCAGCGCCATCTGTTGCAATCTTCTTAATACCCTCTTTATCAAGGCCAAAAACAACTCGGCGCTGGAGAGTCGAGGTCGAGTTGTAGAGGTGGACAACTGCGTTCTTTGCCCCACGAATAGCCTCGTAGGTTCGACGGATGAGGTTTTCACGCGCCTGAGTAAGAACTTGAATCGTCACATCATCAGGAATCAAACCATCTTCGATAATTTTGCGAACGAAATCAAAATCTGTTTGTGAGGCAGATGGGAAGCCCACTTCGATTTCTTTGTAACCCATCTTCACCAAAAGGTTAAACATCGTGAGCTTGCGATGCGGATCCATCGGATCAATCAGCGCTTGATTGCCATCGCGCAGATCGACAGAGCACCATTGAGGCGCTTTGGTAATTTGCTTTGTTGGCCATGTGCGATCTGTGAGATCGACTGGGATAAATGGCGCATATCGATGCACGGGCATCGTTGAAGGTTTTTGTTTCGGGAAGTTCATTGTTACTCCTACTTTCTAAAGTTTTGGGCCGGTTTGTTATTTATTTACCGGTGCGCAAAACCTCCGCGGCGAGGGGACCGGTTATTTGGCCCCGCCACGGCTAGTAAGTAGTAGCCCTGAAAGTAGACGAGCGAACATGGGTGAAGGTTATCAGTCTTTAGAGGATCGGCAAATATCGCTGTAATTCATAGGCTGTAACCTGCTTGCGATACTCGCCCCACTCATTGCGTTTGTTGCGCAATACATATTCAAAGACATCTCCGCCCAAGGTCTGGCGCACTAATTCAGAGGACTCCATTGCCTTGATTGCTTCATCGAGGTTCTCTGGCAATTGCTCGCGTTGCATATCTTCGACGAGTTCGTACTTCTCTTCGATTCCGCGAAGTCCTGCCGCCAGAACAACTGCAAATGCAAGGTAGGGATTACATGATGCATCGATCGAACGTACTTCAATACGAGTGCTATTTTCTTTCAAAGGCTTGTACTGAGGAATGCGAACGAGAGCAGATCGTGAATGAGTTCCCCAGGTGACATGTGATGGAGCCTCTCCCCCGCCATGAATGCGTTTGTACGAGTTCACCCATTGGTTGGTAATCAATGTGAATTCACGAGCATGCTTCAAGACACCTGCAGTGAATTGGCGACCAATCTCTGAGAGTTGATACTTTCCATTGGCATCAAAGAAAGCATTCTCTTCTCCGCGGAAGAGTGAGAAGTGCGTGTGCATTCCAGAGCCAGGATGTTCGGTAAATGGCTTGGGCATGAAGGAGGCGATGAAGCCTTGCTCGAGCGCGACTTCTTTGACGACATGTCGGAAAGTCATGATGTTGTCGGCGGTGCTTAACGCATCTGCATAACGCAGATCGATTTCTTGTTGTCCAGGTGCACCTTCGTGATGAGAGAACTCGACGGAGACACCCATTGCCTCAAGCATGGTGATTGCATTGCGACGGAAATCATTTCCAACAGTTGATGGAGTCTGATCAAAGTAGCCACCTTGATCCACCGGAGTTGGGACACCATCGATATCTTTGAAGAGGAAGAATTCCATCTCAGGGTGGGTGTAACAGGTAAAGCCCATGTCATTTGCTTTGGACAAGATGCGTTTAAGTACAAAACGTGGATCCGATGGCGCTGGTGTTCCATCGGGAAGAGTGATGTCGCAGATCATTCGAGCTGCACCTGGGTTTGCTGTGCGCCATGGCAATACAGAGAATGTCGATGCATCTGGCTTTGCCAACATATCGGATTCTGTTACGCGGGCAAGACCCTCGATAGCAGAGCCATCAAATCCAATGCCTTCTGCGAATGCATTATCGAGTTCTGCTGGCGCGATTGCCACTGACTTTAAAAAGCCAAGCACATCTGTAAACCAGAGACGAATAAAACGAATATTGCGCTCTTCGATAGTGCGAAGAACGAAATCTTCTTGCCGTGTGATCTCTTCGGACATAGCCAGAAGTATGCCGTCCTCGTGTTACGGCTTTGTTAACGCCAAAATTGCGCATGCGCCTGCGAGAATATCGGCATGGAAAATAGCCTCGTTCTCAGCCTCAATACATGGGGTTATAACCACCAGAGCGCAATCGCCTTTATGGCAAATAAATTGGTCTACATCACCATCGCGCTTGGAGTCTTGTGGTTTGTGAACCACGCCTATCAGCACACTCGCCCATTTTCGATTGGGCGATTCCTCTGGAAGGGGATAAAAGACGGTGCCTTGTTATTAGTGGGACCTGTCTTTGTAGCAACTGCTATTTCAGAATTTATTTCAAAGATTTACGTGCGCCAACGTCCATTTGTTTCGGTGAAAGGCGTCCAACTTCTAACGCCTCATGCTGCAGATGGCGGCATGCCTTCACATCACACTGTTTTCATGATCTCCATTGCTTACGCGATTTATATGCTCAATAAGCAGATGGGAATTCTTCTCGCAACGCTTACGGTTATTTGTGGCTTTGCGCGCGTTGTTGCAGGCATTCACTTCCCATCCGACATCATCGTTGGGCTTGTGATTGGTATTGCTGCGACCTCTGTTACAACCCGTGGGCTTGCGCCACTGCGGCGCAGGTAAGTGCATAAAAGAATTTAATTTGATCGGTGAGGTAATTATGAGAAGTCGCCTCGCAAGACTGCTGTCCACATTCGTTCTATTGCTCTCAAGCCTTATCTCATTAAATCAGGCTCACGCAGTCGAGCCCATTGCTGGATTAGTAAATTGTGCAACTTACAAGTCGACCAGCTGCATCGAATCGATATCGCTTACTAGGCCCGATGGGACAAAGTTATCTGCAACTCTCACTGGTAAAGAATTTCCTTGGGTTCAGAAGTATGCAGAAGATTCAATTATCAATAGCGTTTTTCAAGAATATGAAGTTAAGGGACTAACTTTTGGCGGAACTAGTGACAACAAATTTATTATTCCAATCACGTATTTTCCGATTGGAAATCGTGATTGCTATTACACACCGTGTGTTGAGGGTAAAGAATTTATACAAATTGAAATGCGCCCTCCGTTCGTTAATACACTCAAGAATACGGTTCCAATACATTTTGATTGGTCAGACACAGATAAAATTTGTGGCTCTAAAGACAATTTAACTTTCTGTTACCCACCAAATAACTTCGGATCTAGAATCAAATTCGAATTCGCATTACGTTTGCCAGCGGATTTCACGAGTACAGCGATCAATGGCAGAGGCCTTGAAAACTTGACCGTAGTGCGGGATCCAAGAACAGTTTCGATTGATGGAAAGTTGTATCAGAAAGTAACTATTAGTTTTGAAAACCTTGCATATACCTCTTACGGATATGCCGGCGCTGCGTTAGACCAGGAACGAGGGGTGATGGAAGTCGATACTCCCGACCTTGTGATCTGGGGAGCTAATTCCAGAATCGTAAACATGTTTGGTAAATGTAAATCGTTAGAAGGAATATCGGTTACTTCAAATTCTTTTTGGATAGATATGCCAACGTGGGATAGTAATTTACAGGAGATGAAAATCGGTTTACACGGTGCTCATTTAAAATCTGACGGCTCACTCAATCTTATTAACTTTCAAGCGATAATCACTGGGGCAATGGCTGAATGTCTCTGGGGTATAAATCTTGCGAATAAAGTTGGTGCAACTGTTAGTTTGGATTATGCAGATGGGAAAACTCCGATAATTCAAACAATTTCATCTAAATTCGAAAATGGTGTTTACCGCATTGTGGCAAATGGACTCCATTTATCTTCACCAACTTTAACTTTAAAACTCACCGAAGAGAAAAATGTTGTCTCTCAAGTAAGCCCGAAGATTACCAAGACAATTACGTGTTTCAAGGGAAAAATCCTGAAGAAAGTAACTGCGTTGGCCCCGAAATGCCCAAGCGGTTACAAATTGAAGAAGTAATTACAACCCGTGGGCTTGCGCCACTGCGGCGTAGGTAATTTTTCCTTCGTGCACGTTGAGGCCCTTGGCAAAGCCTGGGTCATCAGCGAGCGCCTTCTCCCAACCCTTATTTGCAAGAGCGAGCGCATAACGAAGAGTTGCATTCGAAAGAGCCATTGTTGATGTGTAAGGAACTGCGCCTGGCATATTAGCTACGCAGTAATACAAAGAATTGTGAACTTTATAAGTTGGATCAGCATGTGTTGTTGCGCGTGATCCTTCAAAACATCCACCTTGGTCAATAGCTACGTCGACGAGTACTGAGCCTGGCTTCATCTTCGCCACCATTGCATCTGTAACAAGCTTTGGAGCTGCGGCACCTGGGATCAATACAGCGCCTACAACGAGATCTGCTTGTGTGCAGTACTCCTCGATTGAATAGGGAGAAGATGCAACAGTCTTCACTTGGCCATGGAACATCTCATCGATTTCAACTAGACGCTTGAGATTGATGTCGAGAAGAGTGACATCTGCGCGAAGACCTAGAGCCATTGCTGCTGCTGAGACGCCAACTGATCCGCCGCCGAGAACTACGACTTTGCCTGGTGCTACACCTGGTACGCCACCGAGCAACACTCCACGTCCGCCATTAGGACGTTGCAAAGCCGTTGCGCCAACTTGGACTGAGAGACGTCCTGCAACTTCAGACATCGGAGCAAGGAGTGGAAGTGTTCCACCTGCTTCAACTGTTTCGTATGCGATTGCTGTGGTGCCGCTCTTCATAAGAGCTTCGGTGCACTCGCGAGATGCTGCAAGATGCAAATATGTAAAGAGGACTTGTCCGCGGCGCATGCGGTGATATTCCTCTGCGATTGGTTCTTTAACTTTGATAATCATCTCGGACTTTGCCCATACTTCATCGGCAGTATCCAGAATTGTTGCGCCTGCTTTGATGTATTGATCATCTGAGAAGGCAGATCCAAGACCTGCGTTCTTCTCGACATAAACAGTATGTCCTGCAGCGACTAGCGCGTGAACACCTGCGGGTGTTGTGCTGACTCGGAATTCATTGTTCTTTACTTCTTTAGGTACACCTACGAGCACAGCACTGACCTTTCGTCTACATTGACTTAACAGGTAAAGGCTACTCCCCAAATAATTTATAGCAAACTTTGGGGTGTAGCTCTTCTCTCATCTTCTGGAAGGCATCACTTGGCCAGCCTGCGTTATAGGTTCGGCGCAGGAGTTTGGCGA
>CAYRJB010000047.1:0-8532 GCA_964424485.1 uncultured Actinomycetes bacterium | reverse complement strand
TATGAACTTGCAGGCGTAGACATTACAAAGGAGCCAATGGAAGTTGGCCCAACATGTCACTACGTCATGGGTGGCATCGAGGTGGACCCAGATACCGCCGCCGCTGTTGGCGTTCCCGGTCTCTTTGCTGCAGGTGAATGTGCTGGCGGCATGCACGGTTCTAATCGCCTTGGCGGAAATTCACTCTCAGATCTTCTTGTATTTGGACGTCGAGCAGGACTTGGCGCATCGGACTATGTGAAGCAGAACGGTTCAAACCCAGTCTCGCAAAGTTCAATCGATCATGCCCATGCCCAACTTGAGGCTCCATTCAAACGTTCTGGCGGAGAGAACGCCTACACATTGCATCAAGAGCTTCAAGAGATTACTCACAACTTGGTCGGCATTATTCGCGTCAAGAGTGAACTCGAAGATGCGTTAGTAAAAATTGCAGATATTCGTAAGAGGGCTGCAAATATTTCTGTCACGGGTGGAAAGGCGTTCAATCCAGGATTCCATCTCACCATTGATCTCGACAATATGTTGATGCTCGCTGAAGCCATTGCGAAGTGCGCTGTATCGCGTGAAGAATCTCGAGGCGGTCACACTCGCGACGATTTCCCGAAGATGGATTCGAAGTGGCGCCAAATCAATCACATTACTTCCTGGAATGGTTCATCTATTGAATTGAAGCAACAAAAGCTTCCATTCATGCCTCAAGAACTTTATTCGCTTTTTGATCCAGAAGAGTTGAAGAAATACTTCTCAGATGAAGAGATGGCAATCGTGAAAGGTGGTAACCACTAATGACACGTAAAGTTACGCTCAAAATTTGGCGTGGTGACAAGAGCAACGGTGGACTTCAAGATGTCACTGTTGAATCTGGCCCAGGCGAAGTAATTCTTGATTTGATCCATCGAGTACAAGCAACTGAATGGGGCGATCTTGCAGTTCGCTGGAATTGCAAAGCGGGCAAGTGCGGATCTTGTTCGATGGAAGTTAACGGAAAGCCACGTCTTGCATGCATGACTCAAGTCGCTGCTTATCCAGAGAACGAGCCGATCACCATCACTCCACTTCGCGCATTTCCTGTTATCAAAGATCTCGTCACTGATGTCTCGTATAACTTTAAGAAGGCACAAGAAGTCCCTGCTTTCGAACCACCTGTTGGTATGAAGCCAGGCGAGCCTCGCATGGAGCAAGTCGATGTCGAACGTTCACAAGAATTTCGCAAATGCATCGAGTGCTTCCTCTGCCAAAACACATGTCACGTTATCCGCGATCATGAAGAGAATAAGCCAGCATTCTCTGGTCCACGATTCTTCATCCGTATCGCTGAACTTGATATGCACCCACTAGATATTTTGCGAAATCGTAAGAAGACTGCACAAGAAGAGCACGGTCTTGGATATTGCAATATCACCAAGTGCTGCACAGAAGTTTGCCCTGAACACATCAAGATCACTGATAATGCAATCATTCCTATGAAGGAGCGAGTTGCAGATGAGAAGTACGACCCAATTCGTTGGCTTGGATCAAAGATTCGCCGGCGCGAAGAAGTACTCTAACTTCATGAGGTTGTTCATTCGCTGGGTTGCTTTGACGGCGGCTGTATGGGTATCCACGCTCATCATCCCTGGAATCAAAGTTTCAGGCGGAGTGTGGAGCTATTTCTGGGTTGCACTCCTTCTGGGATTGATCAATACATTTATCGGATCTTTCCTTAAATTCCTAACACTTCCAGCTGTATTGATTTCAATGGGACTATTCATTGTTGTGATCAATGCAGCGATGATTATGTTGACTGATCGTTGGAGCAATTCGCTTTCAGTTTCATCTTTCTGGTCGGCGCTTTTCGCATCAATCATCATTAGTTTTGTTTCAACTTTTCTTGGAAAGACAGCAAAGAAAGTAACGGGCAATTAAAAACGTTTTGGTTGTTGCGCTAGGCGGAATCATTGGTTCGCTGGCTCGATGGGCTGTTTCACTCGGTATTCATGAAGATGGTTTTCCCTGGGCAACGTTGCTTGTTAACTACATGGGCGTAGCTTTTCTTATGGCGATAGTTGTCTATTCAAATAACCATCCTTCACCTAAATGGTGGTGGCGCCCAGCCCTCGGATCTGGTTTCTGTGGAGGCTTTACTACCTACTCAGCTTTTGCTGTTCAAGTGCAAAGATATTTGACTGAAAATAATTTCTCAGGAGCAATCGCATACATCACGGTATCAATTGTGGGTAGCTACATCATTGCGGTTTCTGTTCATAAGGCAATGTCATGAGAGCTATTTACGTCGCGTTAGGCGCGGGAATTGGAGCACCAACTCGCTATCTCCTTGATCAATGGATCAAGAAGTTGCACTCACATTGGATGCCTCTTGAAACACTGCTTATTAATGTTTCTGGTTCATTTGTCTTGGGTTTGGTCATCAATGCGGGCAGCAATTGGCGTTTACTCACTGGCACAGGATTTGCTGGGGCATTCACAACGTGGTCGACTCTTGCAGTTGAAGCACACACATTTATACATACAAAGAGCCACAGCAAGGCTTTCATTTACCTCGTGCTTACCCTTGTATTAGGAGTAAGTGCTGCGGCTCTTGGTATAAAAATCAGCAATTAGCTGAGTTTGCGAACCCATTTCTCAACATCATCTGCATGCCGTGGGATTCCGCCTGAAAGATTGATGTTCCCATTCTTTGTAATGAGGAAGTCATCTTCGATACGTACGCCGATTCCACGATACTCAGGCGGGAAGAGTTCATCATCTTCTTGAATGTAGAGACCGGGCTCGATAGTAAGGATCATTCCTTCTTTTAATTTCCCCAACGTGTAATTTTCTTTGCGAGCTTGAGCGCAGTCATGGACATCGATTCCGAGATGATGGCCAGTGCTGTGAACTGTCCAACGTCGCTGTAAACCATTTTCTACTTTAAGACACTCTTCCGCAGACATTGGAAGAACACCAAGCTCTTCAAGACCGTGTGCGAATACTCGTTGTGCCGCTTTATGCATTTCACCATATTCAACTCCTGGTCTTGCAACAAGCATGGCTGCCTCTTGGGCGGCGTAGACGAGATCGTAAATTCGACGCTGTGCCTTTGTGAATTTTCCACTTACAGGAACAGTGCGCGTGATATCTGCTGTGTAATAGGCATCAGTCTCGGCACCAGCATCGATGAGAATGAGATCTCCATTCTTAACTTTGCCATCGTTGCGAATCCAGTGAAGCACACACGCATGAGCACCGGAGGCAACAATTGTTGGATAACCAGTGTCATTGCCCTCTTCAATTGCCCGAGAGATAAATGTTCCTTCAAGGACTCTCTCGCCTCGAGGTGATTTAACTGCGCGCTTGAGATTGGAGACCATGTCATCGAAACCACGTGCTGTGGTTGCAATAGCCTTTTTCATCTCGTTTATTTCATATTCATCTTTAACCGCACGCATCTCGGAGATATGAGTGATAAATGCCTTGTGATCTTCCGGCTTTCCCTTGATCAATTTATCAATTGCTTTATCTTCGCCTGGAATCGAGACTGTTTTCCTAGATTTCTTCAAAAATGCAGGGAGAGTGTCAATATGGCGTACAGAAATTCCATATCTTTTCTCGGTTTCAGATTGTGTCAACCGACGACCAACCCAGAATTCGCCATGTTTAGCATTGCGATAGAACTCATCTGTATCGCGTGGTGAACGGGGGTGAATAAAGAGAAGAGCCTCATGGCCTTTGGAGGTTGGCTCCATTACAAGAACTGAATCTGGAACAGCATCTGCCGCCCCAATACCTGTAAACCATGCAAAAGCAGAATGTGCGCGGAAACGGTAATCATCATCATTTGAGCGGACTTTTAAATTTCCTGCTGGCAGAACAATGCGCCAACCTTTGTAATCTTTCGAAAGCTCTGCACGACGCTTTTTTGTGAAGGCTACTGATTCATGTGCAGTAACGTTTTTGAGCGATGAGTCGGCCCAACCATGCTTCATAAATTCGCGATAATTATCTGAAGGCAAAATATCGTGTAAGCGAGTACCGGAATTTGCGAAAGGGGAATCGCTTTTAGCAACTTGTTTCGGACTCTTTTTGACAGCCTTCTTAGCAACTTTTTTTGCTTGCTTTTTAGCTGGAGATTTCTTAGATGTTTTTTTAACTGCCATATGGCGAGGATACAACGAGAATTGGGTCCGCGTCAGGAGTCGTTACTATGACGCTATGGCTTTGAGTTATAGCGATCGCTATGTGTGGGACCATTGGATGTTCGATGCGGGTGATTTTTTCCATATCTTTCACCTGCAGGCTCCACGTAAAACCTCAAATGCTAATGAGCGCCATTTTTTAGCCTCAATCGGTCATGCTGTTTCTCCCGACCTCGTGAATTGGCATGAGATTGGAACTGCGCTAGAAAAATCAATGCCGGGTGGTTGGGATGATGTCGCAACATGGACGGGCTCATTAATTCAAGATCCGAAATCCAAAAAGTTTTTCCTCTTCTACACAGGAGTTCACAAATCAGGTGGCGGCTATGTGCAGGCTATCGGGCTCGCAACCTCGGATGATTTGATGACTTTTAAAAAGTATGGAAATACACCAATCGCATCTGCAGATCCTCGCTTCTACAATTGCCAAGAGATTGGTGCAAGCGACACAGATTTCCGAGATCCATGGGTTTTTTACGATCAAAGAGATCAGAAATGGCACATGCTTATTACAGCCATTTCTAAGAACGATCCAAATATAAAGACTCGTGGAATCGTTGGCCATGCAACCTCAAATGATCTATTCAACTGGAATGTGGAAGAACCACTTTCAAATTCATCGGGATTTGGTCAGACCGAAGTTTTACAAGTCGTTGAGGAAGGTGGAAAGTACATAGGTATTTTCTGTTGCGGGGGCGACCTAGTCGATAGCGGGGTTTCAAAACCGGCTCGCTTTACTGGTGGCACCTATTCGGTACCGATGGATTCCCCAACAGGCCCGTTTCACTTCGATCAGGCAGATATTTTCAAGGCACCTTATCTCTATGCAGGTCGCATCATTCGCGATCGTAAAGGTCAACTTAATCTCATTGGATTCACCAACGCGGATTCAGATAGTGATGCTCCATGCGTAATAGTCGATCCAATTCCTGTTCGGCTTACGCCGAATGGAACACTTCAAGTATCGTGAGCCACCTGAAGACTGAATTTTCGTATAGAGGAAAATAGATATGTACAAGGAATGGTGGCGAAGCGCCGTTATCTATCAGGTTTATCCTCGATCTTTCTTTGATACTAATGGCGATGGCGATGGCGATCTCCAGGGAGTTATTACTCAACTTCCATATCTTTCAGGATTGGGAATAGATGCCATTTGGTTAAGTCCCTTCTACACAACGCCTAACAAAGACGGCGGTTACGACGTTGCTGATCCGCGAGATGTTGATCCACGTTTTGGAAAACTTTCAGATGCCAAAGAACTTATCGATAAAGCGCATGAAGCGGGATTGAAAGTTATCTTCGATATCGTCCCTAACCATTTCTCATCTGAGCATGTCTGGTTTAAAGAGGCGCTCGCTAGCGATCCAGGTTCACCAGCTCGTGCTCGTTTTCATTTCCGCGATGGCAAAGGTGCAGATGGTTCTTTGCCACCGAATAATTGGAATTCACTCTTCAATGGCCCAAGTTGGACACGCGTTATCGAGAAAGATGGAAAACCTGGTCAGTGGTACTTACATCTCTTTGATTCATCACAGCCTGATCTCAATTGGGATAACCCAGAAGTTGAAGCGGATTTTGAAAAGACAATTCGATTCTGGTTGGACATGGGACTAGATGGATTCCGAATCGATGTTGCTCACGGCATGGTGAAAGCTAACCTCGATCAAGACCACCGCGATCCAGATGCGCTGACAGCGGCACTACGTATTGATACAGGAACAATGGATCGCGACATAATGATCAATTTACTCAGCGATATCCCATTCTTTGGCCAAGATGGCGTGCACGACATTTATCGCAGATGGCGAAAAGTTTTTGATTCCTACCCAGGTGATCGCATGACTGTGGCAGAGGCATACTTGTATCCGACGCGCAGACTTGCCGATTATGTACGCCCTGATGAACTCAGCCAGGTATTCAATTTTGACTACATGTTTGCTGATTGGAGCGTTGATTCACTTAAGGAATCAATTACACGAACAATTAGCGAACTAAAGTCTGTAGGCGCAACACCAACGTGGGTAATGTGTAATCATGATTCACCACGAGTTGTTTCCAGACTTGGTGAGAGGGCAGCGCGAGCATTTGCTGCGCTGACACATGCGCTTCCTGGTTCTGTTTATGTGTATCAAGGGGAAGAACTGGGTCTACCTACCGGTGATATTCCTAATGAAGCGCGCCAAGACCCAGCATTCATTCGATCAGGTGGAACGGATTTAGGTCGTGATGGTGCGCGAGTTCCACTTCCCTGGAAGAAAGATGCTCATGCATTTGGATTCACATCTGGCAAACCTTGGTTGCCACAGATGAGCTCCTATGCAAATTATGCAGTCGATATTGAATCTTCAGATTCCTCCAGCTACCTCAACTTCTATAAGAAGAGTTTTAAGGTTCGTAAAGAGATTTCCGATTTTGGAGTCAATAGCTCTCTTGAGTTCGTAGATAGCCCAGCAGGAGTGCTTGGTTTTAAAAGAGGAAATTCTCTCTTAATACTTCTCAATACGACTAAGCAAGCAATTTCAATGAGCGTCCCAATAGGTTATTCAATCGTGCAGGATTCAGCAGGAGAGTCTGTGCTTAAAGGAGAAAACCTGGAATTAGCAAGCGAGACTACGGTTTGGTTACACGCTAAATAATTTAGATTGCAGCAGTCGAGCGACGAACAATGAGATTTGTAGGAACCATAAGCTCTTTTACCTCAGTGCTGTGATTGTTGAGCTTTTCGAGAAGCAACCAGACCGCCATCTCGCCTTGAATATTTACGGGTTGAGCAATTGTTGTAAGCCCAGCAAATTCAGCCATCGAGTGGTTATCAAAACCGATGACAGAGATATCGCCTGGACAATCCAAGCCAGCATCCTGAATAGCTTGCATCACGCCATAGGCCATTTCATCAGATTCACAGAAAATAGCAGTTGGCCTTTCCTTGCGAGTTAGCGCATCACGCATTAATGCATACGCTGTTTTGTATGTGAAATCTGCGAAGTATTCGAATTGAGGATTGAATTCGATTCCCGCAGCATCTAAAGCTTCGATAAATCCATCCTTGCGATATTTATGTACAGGGAAATGGAATGGGTTTTGTTGTTCGCCACTCATGATGGCAATTTTCTTATGGCCAAGATCAATCAAGTGTTGAGTAGCTTGACGTGCACCAGCGACGTCGTCAATGCGAACCGAGGAGAATCCTTCATGGCGCACTCCGCAGAGAACGACCGGAATATCCCAATCTTTGAGAGCATTGATTTCATCATCTTCCAAAGGCATTGTTACAACGATCATTCCTTCAATCTTCTTTTGGGTTTGAGAATCGTGGAAGATACGACTACGACCTTTGATTTGATTGAAGTTATAAAGAAGTAAATCCATGCCTGCATCTTGTAGGCCGCGTTCAATTCCTTCGATTGCAGATGCAAAGAACCATCGAGAGATATATGGCGTTACAACACCGATACTTTCTACGAGTTTAGGAACAAGTGATGAGTCAGGTGTGTGGCTTCCTAGTGCGCGTGCGGCATCTAAAACCTTTTTACGGGTTTGAGGATTGACGTGGTGAAGTCCGCGGAGTGCGCGCGAGACAGTCGCTGGTGATACTCCAGCTCGGTCAGCGATTTCTTGAATACCAGGCACGACGGGGACCTCAGATACCTATCTACTACTCGCAACGAGACTTAAATTTGGTCTAACTTGGTCTCGCTTTGTTTAAGTGTGTAATCTTAGCTAGTACGAGGAGACGTCGCATAGCCCGGTCGAGTGCGCCTCACTGCTAACGAGGTAAGGTCTAAAAGCCTTCGAGAGTTCAAATCTCTCCGTCTCCGCTCTGAAACCCCATCCCCAATCCCTAACCGTTCTGGCTGAAAACCCCTTTGCAGTCCTTGCAGGATTTGTTATGTGGCCCGCCGTCCGTTGGGCTCAATCGTTATAAATCCGTCTTGGTCGCTGAAAGTGCGCTCGCATAGAATCTCGACACCACCCGCCTCACCCAAGAGAGGCGTGGTAACGAAAGGATCCTCGTTAATGAAGAAAGCTACAAAATTCGGCATCTTGGCTATTGCAGCAGCAGTAGCTATGTCTGTCGTAACTGTTGCTCCGTCAAATGCTGCAGCATCATGCGGCAAGCGCACAACAGTCAAAATGCTCGGAACAATTAAGGTTGAAATTAAAGAACAGTTCATGTTGGCTGTTGATGATTACAACAAGAGCCAGAATTGCTACACACTCAAGGTAACAAATACTGATCGCTCACTCACATTCTTGCAGAACGTAACACCTTTGTACGCTGCTAAGAACGCTCCAACAATTATGTACACACTCCAAGAGATTCCTGACATGGCTGACAAGGTCATGGACTGGAAGG
>CAYRJB010000046.1:0-8655 GCA_964424485.1 uncultured Actinomycetes bacterium | reverse complement strand
TTCAATTCACTCGCGAATAAGATGGCATCATGAAGCGTCCTGATGGAAAGCTCACGGCTGAAACTTTCCCCGGCGCGCTTCCACAAGAAGAATGTGGCGTATTTGGAGTCTGGGCTCCTGGTGAAGAAGTCGCAAAACTCACTTTTTATGGCCTTTATGCCTTGCAACATCGTGGACAAGAATCGGCAGGAATAGCGACTTCCAACGGTGAGCGCATTGTTGTTTATAAAGAAATGGGCCTTGTTTCACAGGTTTTTACAGAGAATGAATTGGCAACTTTGACTGGCAATCTTGCTATCGGACATTGCCGATACAGCACCACTGGATCATCTACTTGGGCAAATGCTCAGCCAACTCTTCGCGCAACAAGTCACGGAACTTTGGCTCTTGCACATAACGGTAATCTCACAAATACTGGCGATCTCGCTGAATATTTATCGAAGTATGTACCTAATTATTCAGAACACGCTAATCATGCAACTACTGATACAGAGATAATGACTGCACTGATTGCAAGCCAAGAAGGAAAGAACTTTGAAAGTAGCGCTTTATCTGTCTTGCCGTTGTTACGTGGAGCATTCTCTTTAGTTTTCATGGATGAGCACACTCTCTACGCCGCTCGAGATTCACATGGCGTTAGGCCCCTTGTCATTGGCAAGTTAGATCGCGGCTGGATCGTGGCATCTGAAACAGCAGCGCTAGATATTGTCGGTGCTTCCTTTGTTCGTGAAGTTGAACCAGGAGAATTTATTGCGATTGACGCTGATGGTTTGCGTTCGCATCAATGGGCAGAAAAAACTCCAAAAGGTTGTATTTTTGAATACGTTTATCTTGCACGTCCCGACACATCGATTTCTGGTCGCAATGTGCATGCGACACGTGTTGCAGTCGGCGAACGTCTTGCGAAGGAACACCCAGTTGAGGCTGACATCGTCATTCCTGTTCCTGAATCCGGTACACCTGCTGCTGTTGGTTATGCACGAGGATCTGGAATTCCTTATGGAGCTGGTCTCGTAAAGAACGCTTATGTCGGTAGAACATTTATTCAACCCAGCCAAACCATTCGTCAACTTGGAATTAGACTCAAACTCAACCCACTTCGAGAAATCATTGAAGGCAAACGTGTAGTCGTTGTGGATGATTCAATTGTTCGTGGAAATACGCAGCGAGCACTTGTGAAGATGCTCCGCGAAGCTGGAGCTCTTGAAATTCATGTTCGTATCTCATCGCCTCCAGTGAAATGGCCTTGTTTCTATGGAATCGATTTTGCTTCGCGAGCTGAATTAATCGCATCTGGGCTGGAAATTGACGATATTCGTCGTTCAATTGGCGCTGATTCATTGGGTTATGTCTCTATGGAGGGATTGGTCGAAGCCACTACTTTGGCTCAAGATAAATTATGCACGGCATGTTTTACTGGCGAATATCCAATTCAAATCCCGACCGATATCTCTGCTGGAAAACATTTACTCGAAGTTCTCACGAAGGAAATCTGAATTAATGAGCACTTATTCGGATGCGGGTGTATCAATCGATGCAGGAAACACTGCCGTCGAATTAATGAAAAAACATCTTGCGCGCGCTAGACGTAAAGAGGTTATTGGAGATATCGGAGGGTTTGCTGGCCTCTTTGATATCAGTGCCGCAAAGAGTATGAAGAGGCCGCTTCTTGCGACATCAACCGATGGTGTTGGTACCAAGACAGAGATTGCACGAGCTCTCGGAAAATATGACACCATAGGCGAAGATTTAGTCGCAATGGTTGTTGATGATCTTGTCGTCTGTGGTGCAGAGCCACTCTTTATGACTGATTACATTGCAATTGGAAAAGTTATTCCAGAAAAAGTTGCTGAGATCGTCTCTGGAATCGCACGCGGATGTGCCAAGGCAGGTACTGCACTTGTCGGAGGAGAGACTGCTGAACATCCAGGACTACTTGATGAAGATGAATTCGACATTGCAGGTGCGGCGACTGGAGTTGTCGATGAAGAGAATTTACTCGGTGAACATCGAGTCAAAGAAGGCGATGTTCTCATCGCAATGCCTTCAAGTGGTTTTCATGCAAATGGATTTTCTCTTGTGCGCCACATCATCAAATCCAAGAACCTTTCACTTGATTATGTAGTCTCTGAATACGGAAAAACTTCTGGCGAAGTTTTTCTTACACCGACTGAGATATACGCACTTGATTGTTTGGCTCTCACCAAAGCTATGCAAGAGCATATGCATGCCTACTCCCACATCACAGGTGGGGGAATTGCTGAGAACACAGCTCGCGTTATTCCAGACCATTTGACGGCTGTCTATGATCGATCGACCTGGGCGTTGCCTGTGGAGATGGAGTTCATGGCACAGATGGGAGGCGTTCCACAGGATGATATGGAGCGCACCTGGAACTGTGGCATCGGTATGACCGCCATTCTCAGCGCCAGCGAGGCTGACCGAGCGCTCAAAAGCCTTTCAGCACGTGGAATGAAGGCATGGGTAGCCGGCGTTGTTGAGAAGAGGGGAGAGCGACGCGTCGCCTCCACTTTGGTAGGTAATTACAAGGCGCGATAGCCTACGACCCTGTAGATATCGCATAGTGAATTAACAAAACACACGAGTAAGTGAAGGAGGCCCCACCCAATGGGACGCGGCCGACAGAAAGCGAAGCAAACACGAGTTGCTCGCGACTTGAAGTACCACTCACAAGATATGGATCTCGATCGCCTAGCGAAAGAGTTGCACGGCGAGGTTGATAACAAACCTGTCGATGACGAAGATCCATACGCTGAGGGCAATTACATCTCACGCGCATAATTTTTAAATGCGTCCAACACCGTACGTTGCATCGCTAAGAGTTTACGAACCTCTTTCTGCGTTTGATCCAGAAAATCAAGTCAGACTTGATGCTATTCCCCTCACGACGCGTACTGGCCAGGATGAGCAAGATCGTGCTCTGTTGCGCACCATCAATTTTCAGCCAGTGACAAATCGTCCTGACGGCGCCCACATCATCGAATTCGAAGGCAAGAAATTCGTTGCACCATGGTCAACAGCCACACGTTGTTGGGTTGCAATGGATCAATTTAGAGCTTCAGTCCCTGAATCGATTTTCAATTATTTTGTTCCAACACAAGTCGAAGAGATCATTCTGGCAAGTTCTGAAAAAGTTGGCGGCGACATTCCTCATATATTGACTGAAACTTGGTTAATTCCACCGCGATGGTTTGGATTATTTACCCCCGAAGAGAGACTTCGTGGAATGACAGATGATGGTCCTTTTGTAGTTCATCGCACCAATATTGAAAATGCCAAGCTGCGTTGCATGCATATGCATAAAGTTGTAGTGAATTCTTTTGGAAATGGCCCTATAGAAGGCGAGATTGCCGATTTGCTCGAGTGGTTAGATATGTTTCATTCTGAGTCAATTGTTGAACTCGATTACGGTGGCCTGGCTATATATATGGACCATATGTTGCGTGAACAAGGTGGGCTGACCGAAGATACTTCGCAGGAGGATCTCCTTTTCTCTCTGGCTGGTCTTGCAAATGGCGACGGTGTGATGGCTGGCCAAGGCTACGAAAGGCTGATGGGCCGCTGGCGCAGGCTTGCTGGCTATGAAAACGCCTCATAAAGACGAAATAAAAAAGAAATTTTCTTCTCAGTAGGGGTTGCCAGCCCTGATTAAAGTAGTAAAGACTTCACCCATACCGGTAGATATCGGTGCGAAATGGACATTTCGACTGTTAGATTGGGGAAGCGCTTGAGTGATCAAGAAGTATTGCTAACCCCATCCGAGGTTGCACTTTTGTTCCGCGTAGATCCGAAAACGGTGACGCGTTGGGCGAAGGCTGGCAAACTTACATCGATTCGCACACTTGGTGGTCACCGTCGCTACAAAGAGTCGGAAGTTAAAGCTCTTTTAAATACGCTCAATAAATAACGTAAATTACATAAGCAATATAAGTAAAAGAGGAATTGTGTCTAACGATAAGAATCTCGATCCAAAAGAGAAGATGCGCCAAGCTTTAGAGAAGAAGAAGCAGGGTAATAACACTGGCGTTCACGGTGGACCTTCAGGTTCTTCAAAAGTAGGCGGTGGCCAAGCTAGTGGCGGCGCACCGAAGATGTTCCGCCGCAAATCTG
Organism: uncultured Actinomycetes bacterium; assembly: GCA_964424485.1. Classification (GTDB taxonomy): domain Bacteria; phylum Actinomycetota; class Actinomycetes; order Nanopelagicales; family Nanopelagicaceae; genus PALSA-747. The sequence goes on along the minus strand of CAYRJB010000046.1, from coordinate 4,524 downwards.
GATCCGCCTGACCTTCTTCTAGCGCATGCAGATCAGCAATCTTCAATACTTTATTCTTTTTGCATCCACATTCATTTTAGTTGGCTCATTGACGCCTGCAGTTCGTAAATTTGCACTTAAGAATAATGTCGTAGACGCTCCTGTCTCTGCGCATAAGACTCACAAAGAACCCGTCCCATATCTTGGTGGAGTCGCAATCATCATCGGAATAGGCACGATCAGTTTTCTTGCCTTCGCTATTAAAATTCATACGTCGAAAGATTTTTGGCTTATTGCGTCTGTGATGGCGCCAGCGCTTGTACTGGGAATTATCGGGCTCGTAGATGATTTAAAGAATCTTCCAGCCTTCCCACGATTTATAGCTCAAACCGTCGCAGGTCTTTTTACCTCGGCGATTTTGATTGCATCAGACACCATGGGAACACCAACAAATTCGAAAGTCATTGATGCAATGGTGACTACTTTATGGATTGTAGGAATTTGTAACTCAATCAACTTCTTTGACAATCTCGATGGTGGCGCGGCAGGCACAGTTGCGGTTTCCGCTACGGCACTCGCTTATATCGCGCATAACAATAACCAATACTTAATAACAGCGTTAGCTACCGTGACATCTGGGGCAATGATTGGTTTTCTATTATGGAATCGGCCACCAGCACGCATTTATATGGGAGATGCCGGAGCGCTTTTTCTCGGCATCTTGATAGCAACATTGACGATTCGTCTTCACCCAGAAGCTGAAACTAAATGGATCTCATTCTCAACACCGATTCTTTTACTCGCAGTTCCAATTTTGGATACATCTGTAGCGGTTATTTCACGATTGCGCCGAGGTATTTCACCTTTTCAAGGTGGTCGCGATCATCTCTCGCATCGCCTTATGCGAGCAGGTATGGAGCGCCCACTCGCTGCAATTACCTTGTGGGCTTTTTCTGCATTCTTCGCATTTATTGCTTGCCTTATTCCGGCGTTGGATCTACGCATGGAGAATCGAGTCGTTGGATTTGCCGCTCTCGTTTGGATCGGCCTCTTTGCATTCTTTATTCGCACAAAAGATGCCTAATTAACCATCTCTGACCGTGTTCAGCATGTGCAGATGCATAACTATGTGACATCCTTTTTCTCATGGCCAAAGAAGTAAATTTCCGATTTGAAGCTCGCAAGTTGATTGCTTCATTCCTTGCAATTTTGATTGTGTATGGAGCAATAATTTTTGCAATCTCAGGAGATAACAACTCTGAGGCTTTAAAAGTAGATGACAAACTATCTGCTGCGATGACAAAAAATCGTATGGATGTCTACACTCGCATTACTTCAGTAGACCCACTTCGTGGCGAGGCACAAGCACGAGTTGAGCCATGGCCGATTTCTGAGTCACTTGGATATCCCTATCGATCAGGATGGATGCCAAAACAAGATGTCTCGCTCCATATCGATGCTGTTTTGGGGTCAAGTTCAAATAATGACAATCTCTATATTTTCAAAAAAGATGTACCGACTGGCGGAGTCGATGTAACTCTTGATGAGAGTTCAAGTGGATCTCGTTCAGATGTATCCAGATATCCATTTGATCAGTATCGTTTTGAAGTTCCCATGTCTGCTACCTACAAGGATTCAAAAGGCGAAGTTCAAGATCTTGCGATTTTGCCATTGGATTACACGAAATCGATAGATACTTTTCACGTTTCCATGAGACATGTGCTGTGGACGGATTCAAACAAGACAATTAATGCAAATGCGGATTCAATTGCAACAGCAAAAGGTGAGTATGAGCAAGGAATCACCTCCTCCGTTTTCGAAGTGACGCGCTCGTCTTCCACAAAGTTACTCACCTTAATCATCATAATTTTGATGTTAACCGGTTTGGTCTCTGTGGTGACTATGGCATTGATGGTTGAGGCCGGTCGTCGTCCTCCAACTCTCAGTGCGTTGACGTGGTCGGCAGCGATGACATTTACTCTGATAGGGATGCGTAGTATTTTGCCGGGCAATCCGCCGGTTGGAATTCTGCTGGATAAGATTTTTTATTTCCCAACTCTTCTCATCACGCTAGTCTGCGCGCTCTCAATTCTCATCACGTGGACGAGTCGCGAGGATTACGCGAATTAAATTCTTTCGCTAGGCTCACCTGGTGAGCAAGAAGTCCGATGTTGAGTTCACTATCTGGTTGCGTGAGCGCCAGACAGTGCTCCTTCGCGCTGCGAAAGCAATTTGTTTTGATACTCAGAATGCCGAAGATGTACTCCAAGAAGCGCTCACCGATGTTTATTCAAAATGGGATCGAGTATCACAACATGATAATCCTGAGGCGTACTGCATTCGCGTTATGGTTTCCAAGCATGCCGATCTGCGCCGCAAATGGGCACGCCGTCGCCAAGAGAAAGAGACGACCTTCGAATTGGCAGAGTCTGTCCTTCAAATTGCAGATCAGTCAGATGATGTTGTACAACGCCTTTTAGTTCAGTCAGCTCTCAAATCCCTCACAGCTGCTCAAAGAGCCGTACTCGTTTTGATCTATGAGCATGGTTTGGTTTTGAGGGAAGTGGCAGATGTATTAGAGATACCTATGGGAACTGCAGCTTCGCATTTGGCCCGCGGAAAAGCCGCGGTTGCTGCATACCTCAACCTCGTACCCGAATTTGAGAAATCGATACGTAAATCTATTAACGCACCGGAGAGTTCAAACTTTCAAGAGAACGTTCAGGAAATCGTCTTTGGGGAGGTGATCGAGGATGAGTGATATTGATCCGTTAATTCGTCGCGAATTACAGTGGATGGCTCTTGGCACTTTAGAAAATAGAGACCTTGCCACAATTGTTATCAAGCGTGCCAAGAGGCGTAGGTTGCGTCGAATCGCAATCGCGCTCGCTGCTGCGCTCGGTCTCACCCTCAGCTCATTCGGAGTTATTCATCTCACCTCTAATCGAAGCAAGGTATCTATTTTCGACGCAAATACCGGCGCGACTGGATCCACAGATAATTCTGCGATTTCCCCTGCACAAATCCAGGGACTTATTTCGGATTACCCGGTGACATGGGAGGAGAGTGCTGGAGATTTAGGCGCAATTAGCAAACCAGGTGGCGTAGGGGACACAATCGGTGGACTCACTGCAACAGGGCTCAAGATTTCTTGGACACGTTGTCCATCGGGAGTCTGTCCTACACAGTGGATTCTTTCGGTAAAGAACAACACCCCAGACATTATTTCAATCGCACCGGCATTGATGATTTATGTCGACCACGGCCCACTCGTTAGCTCATCGCGACCAGTCACAGTTACTGCAGGCAGCACCGCGCTGCTTGTATTTACCTTCCCTGAGTTCAAAGATGGGCTTACTGTTGCATCGAATGCAACGTATCAATGGAATTGGTTCCTAACGGTAGCTCGTTAGAGCCACTCGGGAGGAACGCGTGAATCGCACAAAGAAGTCGACAGTACTAATTGCTGCACTGTCCATTATTGGTTCTGTAATTTTCGTGCCTGGATCTCACGCTGCAATCACACTTCCCAAAGGTTCCTGGCAGCCTTGCGCTACTGCAGGTATCAATTACTGCATCGAATCTGTAAGCGTTCAACAAACCGGAAAGAAAGCTGTTGAGCTCTCATGGAGCCCAGCTGGATCTGCAGTTGGAGGAGCATCAGGAACAGCTGCTGCGGGTAAAGCGCTCCCTGGTCGGTGGACTACGAATACCTGGAATACCGAAGGATTTAATAGCTTGGGATATGACGGACTTTATGTTGATGCAAAAGCGGCAAATGATTTCGTTCCATGGGTTTACATAGATGTTCAGCCAACCACCAAGGATGGCAGCGCGCTCGCTGCGAACGCAGCAAACTCACTTTACGCAACTGATTTAGATTCCGAAGTAGCAATTACAGTGAAGATGCGAATTGGTGATATTAAACCTGGTGTTACTTTCGGAGTTGCAACAGATGCTTCGATTGAGATTAACCAACAATCTGGTTATGCAACTGAGCTCGTCTCTGGTTATCCAGTGACCACACCGCTTGCAAAGTCGACCAAGGACTGCACGGGGGATACCGGGCAAGCAATTATTAGTATCAAACAATTTCAGTCAGTCATCATTCCGCAAAACGATCAGCTTGGTTTTGGACCAGATGGTGCGACAGGAAAGTTGTATGTTGGATCCAATGGTCTCTGCAAACTTTCGACCCCTGTTTGGGATGAGCAAAATAAAGCTTTCAAATACACAGCTTCCGCACCGAAACTAGCTGCTGATGGTAAAACTACAAATACTGGTTTTTATCACGCTGTTATTTCTTTTGCTGATGCCGCTCTCCTTTGGGGAATTACCAATCCGCAAGATGCTGCATCTGCTTTGGTTGTTTCGATAACAACAACCGCTGGTGGCTCTGTTGCCGCAACGAAATCCGTATCGGCCAAGAATAATTTCATTGTGATTGATGTTTCCGGATTTAATTTCCCAGATCCGCTTTTGGATATCAGACTTAATCCTGCTTATTCCAAGAGCGCGGGTACACAGAGCCTGGTCTCAAGACCT
>CAYRJB010000045.1:3244-8721 GCA_964424485.1 uncultured Actinomycetes bacterium | reverse complement strand
AACCGATTGTGACGGTGGTTTTTGTTGCCTTTGTTGGATAGGAATAAAGATTGGCTGAGGCAGGGCCTCTTTCGACTTTTCCAACTAAATCAAATTGGGAACCATGCGCCGGGCAGATCCAGCCGCTGCCATTTTCTTCAACAGTCACGCCTTGATGAGTGCAAGATAAATTCAATGCTTTGAAACCACTCATTGCTGAAGAGGTGCGTATCAATGCGATTTGTGATCCGTCAGATAATTTAATTGTTACCGCACCTCCAACTTTGGCTAATCCTTTATTTTTTGAAAGCGTAACTTGAAGTTTCTTACCCACCTGCTTTACTCCAGTCGCAGCCACAGCTGCTTGAGATGTGTCGCTCGCGAGTGAATTGAAAAGAAACGCTGCAGCGCCACAAAGAACTGCGCGTCTGCCTATGGTGGCACTCTTAATTTCACCTAGTGAAAACTCTGACAATTTCGGCCTCCTGTAATCATGGTCAATCAGGAATAGATTTTTTCCGTGCTTATTCCTACGGGCCGACGGTATACCCAAATCCGATGGATTGTCTCAATCCTCTTCTTAGGCGAGGTGGGAATTCGCTGGGTGCTGCCAAGCTTCTCTGAGATACGAGATCTTTATATCTTTCATGCGACCTCTCTTCTTTCAGCCCTTTTCATTCTTCTCTCACCTAAATTTAATGACCGCATCGCTCAAATTTCCACCGCGGTTGCAATCTGCATTTGGAGCGCCGGATCATTCTTAACGAGCTGGGATGCTTATCACCAATCATTTATCTGGAGAGGATTTGGGGAGACGGGATACGTACTTTTTTATCCCTTCCTCTTCTTCGGCTTACTTCGCACACTCACTGTAGGAAGAGCATTTAAGCCACTAGAAATTTTTGATGTCACAATTATTACCTTAGGCGCATCAAGCGTAATCTCATCATTTTTTCTCAGACTTAATCAGCATTCAGATACTTTTACTTATTTCCTCTCCATTTTTTACCCCATCGCTGATTCTTTGATATTGATTTTCGTCACGGCGATTGTGATGATGCAAAAGATATCGTGGAGATCTGCTCTAACATTTCTTGGCATTCTAAGTTTCGCCACAAGTGATTACCTTTTTTTATTTCAATCACAAAATGGCGCTTATTCGCTAGGTTCGCTTGTCGATAGCGGTTGGATTCTAGGCTTCCTCCTGATTATGGAAGGGCAATGGCATCCGCCAGTTGCATATCAAAGTGCCGATCGATTCACAGCTGCCGGGACGATGTTTGTATTGCTTGCAAGTTCGCTGCTTTTGGTTTATTCAACAATAAATCCAAATGAGTTATCGGCCTTCAGCATTGTTCCGGCGCTGCTAACAATATTTCTATCTTTTATTCGAATGGGAATTGCACTTCGCGATGCGAGATTAATCCATGATGAACGTGAGTTAGCTCGAACAGATGAGTTGACTGGTCTCAATAATCGAAGAAGATTTATTGCCGCTCTCGATCAATTGGCAAATAAGGAATCTTCTTTACTTCTACTCGATCTCGATGGTTTCAAACACATCAACGACTCTCTGGGTCATGAGAGCGGAGATCTTCTTCTTAAAGAAGTTGCCACGAGGTTTGCCAGACAAATGCCACGAGCATCCTTGCTTGCTCGACTAGGCGGTGATGAATTTGGGGTTATCGTTTATGGACCATCTGAGATTGGACTTGAAGTTGCCAGATCACTGGGCGCTTCACTCTCCTATCCCATGCGATTGGGTGGCCATGATGTTCGCGTTGGCGTGAGCATTGGCCTTGTGGCAAATGATGGCCAGGGTGAGCTCATGAGACGCGCGGATGAGGCTATGTACTCGGCTAAGCGAAATGGATCCGGAATCACCCAGTGGAATCCAACACTGGCTTGAGGCTTTAGAATTTGGGTTCAAATTCCGGATGGTAACCCCGGCTGAACAAAAAGAAAGAGGTTCTAATTGGGAGCAAAATTCCACAATCGTGTCTTGTGTCTTGGAGCTGGTTCTGTAGCTCAAGTGGTCGTTCCACTTCTTATTAAACATAACAAAGTCGACCCACAACAGATTACGGTCGTGGATAAACGTCCAACGACTCGCGTGAGAATGGAAAGTTCGATTGCTGCAGGCATCAACTACATTCAAGATGAACTCACACGCGAAAATATGGATGCTTTTCTCTCCAAATACCTCAAAGAGGGAGATTTCCTTCTTGACCTTGCGTGGAATATTGATGCTAATGAAATTATTGGTTGGGCACATGATCACGGAGTTATCTATCTCAATACTTCTGTAGAAGAGTGGGATCCATACAGCGCTGGTTCAAATCGTCCAGTTCAAGAACGCACGCTCTATTGGCGCCATATGAAATTGCGCAATCTCATCAATCAATGGAATGGCAAAGGTCCAACTGCAATTGTTGAACATGGTGCGAATCCAGGTCTTGTCTCACATCTCACTAAGCGCGCACTCGTTGAAATTGGAACTAAAGCGCTCAAGGATGGTTTGGCTGCCCAGGGTGTTGAAAAATCACTTGAATCAGAGAATTACAACGAACTCGCTCAATCTCTTGGCGTAAAAGTAATTCATATTGCCGAACTAGATACCCAGGTTTCAGATAAACCAAAACGTCTCAATGAATTCGTTAATACCTGGTCTGTTGAGGGCTTCTATGAAGAGGGTATTGCTCCCGCTGAATTAGGTTGGGGCACACATGAGAAGAAACTGCCACCTCGTGGGGTTGAACATACAACAGGTCCAAAGAATCAGATTGCGATTGCACAACCTGGTGCGACAACATGGGTTCGCTCATGGGTCCCAAATCGTCCAACAAATGGCATGGTCATTCGTCATGGCGAAGCTTTCACGATTGCCGATCATCTAACTGTTTGGAATGGCGATAAGGCCGTCTATCGCCCAACAGTGCACTATGCATATTGTCCAACTGATGCTGCTATCGCATCTATGCGCGAACTTGAGGCGTTGCAGTGGAATATCACTGACAATCAACGCATCATGAATGATGAAATCATTGACGGAGATGATCGTCTCGGAGTTCTCCTCATGGGACACCCATACAAATCGTGGTGGACTGGCTCATTGCTTAATATTCACGATGCACGTAAATTGATTCCAAATCAATCCGCAACAACAGTGCAGGTTGGCTCGGCAGTATATGCAGCGGTTGTGTGGGCTATGGATAATCCAGATCGCGGTTATATGGTCCCTGACGATATGCCGTGGCGTGAAGTTCTAGAGATTGCAGAACCTTATTGGGGTATTACTTCTGTTCAATCTGATTGGACTCCATTGTCAGATCGAAATGATCTCTTCAAGGGTTGGAATGGTCGCGAATATGACGAATCTGATCCTTGGCAGTTCACGAACTTCTTGATTTAAGAACTTATTTAAATTGCTTGAGTTCTTCTAGGCGAGCCAAAGATTCAATTCTCTCGCTCGCATGATCCACGATTCGCTCTGGATAGTTATTGATATAACCATCAAGAACTGTCCAGGGCTCGTGTATTTCTAGCCCCTGTAGATGGGCAAGTTCTGGAACATATTTGCGAACGTAGTCTCCATTTGGATCAAATTTTTTACCCTGCTCAACTGGATTAAATACACGATAGTAAGGCGATGCATCCGTGCCACAGCCAGCTGTCCACTGCCATCCATGCACATTTGATGCCAAGTCGAAATCGACGAGATGTTCGCGGAAGAATTTCTCTCCTAATTGCCACTCAAGATGAAGATCTTTCACCAAGAAGGATGCAACAACCATACGGGTGCGATTGTGCATCCAACCCTCTTTGACGAGTTGGCGCATTGCCGCATCTACAAATGGATAACCTGTTTTACCCTCACACCAAGCCTTAAATTTCTCTCCGGGTTTGTCATATCGCATTTTTTCAAAAATTGGCGAGTAGTAACCTTTTTCAGTTTGTGGATTGTTGAAGAGAACATCCGCATAAAACTCGCGCCATGCAATTTCTTTCCGAAATACATCATGAGCTTTTGTCTGATTGAGTCCGGCAAGCAAAGTACGGGGGTGAATCTCTCCCCATTTAAGATGCGCGCTCATTTTGCTTGTGCCATCAATGCCAGCCATATTTCGACTCTCATCGTAAGAATTTAAGATATTTTCCACGAAGTATGAAAAGCGTTGATGCGCAGCGCTCTCACCGGCTTCAAAAATCGATGTTCCTTCTGGCGCTTGCCACGTTGGGAAATTTCTATCTTCACTTTTGGGAGCAATCAGCGGGAAATCTTTGGGGGTTGAAGCTGGCTGGCGCCAACCATGAACAAGCCATGCTTTGTAAAATGGTGTGTAGACCTTGTAAGGAGTTCCATCGGTTGGTTTTCTTACGCGTCCCGGTGCAATCGCATACGGAGAGCCGGTTCGAACCAATTCAATGCCAGCTTTCTCTACACGAAGATCTCGCTCTGCACCATATCGTTCAAACTCGGCAGAGATATGTACTCGAGAAGCGTCATATCTTTTCTGCATTTCTTTCAGAACATCAACAGGGTCGCCATGAAGAACGTGCAACGAATTTTTGAGCGATTGATCCAAACTCCGCAATGAAGCTGCAAGATAGGCCAATCGTTTTGAGCCCGCACCGGCTGCAAGTGCAGGATCGAGGATAAATACGGGAACAACCGAGCCTCCACCTTCGCGCGCATCGTCGATGGCAGCAAGCAAAGCTGGGTGATCAGCGATTCGCAGATCTCTGCGAAACCACATAATTGAATTAGCCATTACTCACTTCACTTTCACAATTGCAGCACCGGCCGAACGAGCAGTGAATTCAAGCGTTTTACCTGCACGTTGATCAGATAGCTCATATCCAAAGTTATAAAGGGTCTCATCGAGTTTAATTCCAAATGAATCAAGTGGAATGGAAACCTTACCTTTCTTGCGGAATATCACAACAAGAATTTTTTCTTTGACACTCTCACGCAAGAACGCAAAGTACTCTTTTTCAACAGCAATGAAGCGGAGCCCACCTCGAGCAATTGCATCTGAAGACTTGCGAATGGAAATAATGGCGCGAACTTCGTTGAAGAAATCATGATCCCAGGTATCTGTCTTATCCCATGGCATGGGGCGTCGTGCATCTTCGCCCGTATCTCCTAGTAATCCAATCTCATCACCGTGGAATATAGATGGCACTCCCGGATAGCTCATCTGCAGCGCAATACCAGCAATATGTCGATCGAATTGTTTGCCTACTACATGTCGAAATCGGGCAGTGTCATGTGAATCAAGTAGAGTCATTGAAGCAACAAGAGATCGCCAAGGGATAGTGCTCTTGACGCTATTCATTGAATTAATTAATTGCTTCGTGGAAAAATGTGGTGGATCTATAGGTAATCCATGAAATCCAGGACCCGTTTTTACACCAGTACCTAGCCAAGCCCATAGAGGTCGCATAAAACCTTCGTAATTCATTGTGCCATGCCAACCTAAGCCATCCAGATCTTC
>CAYRJB010000045.1:0-3144 GCA_964424485.1 uncultured Actinomycetes bacterium | reverse complement strand
GTGTGATTTGAAGTGAGATCTCCAATTACTTTTAGACCGAGCTTATGGGCTTTCTTAACAAAGGCGAGAAATTCTTTATCGCCACCAAGTAGTGGATCTACGTGATCAAAACTGCTGGCGTCATAACGGTGAAAGGAAAGTGCAGGGAAAAATGGAGTGAAATAAATGCCAGTCGCCCCTAATTTAGTTATGTGATCAATATGGCTCTCAATGCCGGAGAAATCACCACCGAAATATTCATTACTCATTTCATTGCTTTTACGCGAGGGAAGTTCACCCCATGAACGATTAATTGCCCACTGTGGAATCGATCGTTTTTTCCCTGATGTTGCCCAACGATCAGGAAATATTTGGTAGAAAACCGCCCCCTCAAGCCATGATGGATATGAAGATTTGGCAATTATTGAAAAATCTGTAGCGCTCTGGACGTTGTAATCCACAATTCCTGCATTTGTTAGCCAGTGGTAACCACTTGATCCGATAAGGAGAAAACGATATTTCATCACGGTATTCATGACGGGAAGTTTGACGTTCCACCATTGTTCAACTTTGGTTCTATCGGATTTCTTCGTACTCTTTTTAAGTGAAGCCGTGCGCGGTTCGCCATCATGGTAATAACGAATCAGAGCTTGCTTAACCCCAAAGGAATGAGGGATGCGGACTCGAAATTCGACCTTCTCACCGATCTTTGGCGCGCCATTAGAAAGGTAGAGCGGACTACCGTCATGGTGAGGTGCGAGCACGTTCTAAGTCTAGAAAGAGTTAGAACGAATGCATAGATGAAACATCTTCGTTCCATCCTTTGACATCTTGCGGTTTGCGTGGGCCCGAACCAATATAGCGAGCAGATGGACGAACGAGACGACCAGTGCGCTTTTGTTCGAGGATGTGTGCTGACCAACCTGCGGTTCGAGCAGCAGTGAACATTGATGTAAACATATGGGCTGGAACCTGAGCATAATCAAGAATGATTGCTGCCCAGAATTCAACGTTGGTTTCTAGAACGCGATCTGGTTGACGTTCGCGAAGTTCTTTAAGCGCTGCTTTCTCAAGAGCTTCAGCAACTTCATATCGAGGAGCATCAAGTTCTTTAGCTGTGCGACGAAGTGTGCGAGCGCGAGGATCTTCAGCGCGATAAACGCGATGACCAAATCCCATGAGTCGTTCTTTACGATCAAGCAAACCTTTGACATAACCTTCTGCATCGCCAGATTTTTCAACTTCTTCAATCATGTGAAGAACTCGTGAAGGCGCGCCACCATGGAGTGGGCCAGACATCGCTCCAATTGCTCCTGAAAGTGATGCTGCAACATCTGCGCCAGTGGATGCGATAACGCGAGCTGTAAATGTTGAAGCATTCATTCCATGTTCGGCAGCAGAAACAAAGTAGGCATCGATTGCACGAACGTGTTTTGGATCAGGCTCACCGCGCCAACGACGCATCATACGTTCTACAACCGTATGAGCTTTATCAATTTCTGATTCTGGGACTGCTGGCATATTTCCACGCGCTGATTGAGCAACATAAGAAAGTACCATCACAGATGCACGCGCAAGATTGTCGCGTGCCGTTTTATCATCAATATCAAGAAGTGGTTTGAATCCCCAAGCAGGAGCGAGCATCGCTATTGCAGATTGCACGTCAACGCGAACATCGCCAGAATGAATTGTTAGAGGAAACGCTTCAGCAGGCGGAAGGCCTGGATTGAATTCATCATCAACGAGAAGTCCCCAGACATTGCCAAATGTCACGCGTCCTACAAGATCTTCAATATCAACACCACGGTATCGAAGAGCGCTGCCTTCTTTATCTGGTTCAGCAATTGTTGATTCAAAAGCTACGACGCCTTCTAAACCAGGCTTGAAATCGTCAGACACGCTATCTCTCCTTCACTACTTCTTACTTCTCTAGTTCTAGCAGCCCCATGTATGTTGGGGGTAGAGCCTTATTCTGCTACCGCCACCGCACCTTGCAAAACTAGAATTCGGTGGATTAGCCCTCAAGGAGAGTGACGTTAGATACAAGATGAGCGCAGATTCTGGAAATCACAGCGGTATTAACAGGGCTGAGGTCGCGGCTATGCGCCGCTCCTATAGCGACCTTGGATTCTCCCCCAACGAGAGCCCTTTCATTCAATTTGCAGAGTGGTTGAAGGCAGCTGCTGATAACCCAGTGATTGTCGAAGCGAATGCGATGGTCCTCTCTACTGTTGATGGCCACCAGCCATCAAGCCGAACAGTTCTCCTTAAGGATGTCACCGATCGATTTACATTCTTTACCAATTACAACTCTAGGAAAGGAAAGGAGATTGAAAGAAATTCATTTGTTTCACTTCTCTTCCCTTGGTATGCCATGGAGCGCCAGGTAATAGTTCTTGGAAGTGCGAAAAAAATTAATCGCAATGAGAGTGAAAAATATTTTGCAACAAGGCCATGGTCATCACAGATTGGGGCTTGGGCATCATGCCAGTCAGATGACTTGTCATCCCGTGAAGAACTTGAGAATAGATTTTCAGAGTTTGCTTCAAAATTTCCCGAAGGTTCTAGCGTCCCAACTCCACCACACTGGGGAGGCTTTGAAGTGATACCAGCGAGTATTGAATTCTGGCAAGGGCGTTACTCGCGCCTGCACGACCGAATTCGATACCTACCTGAAAGTGTTGGTACGAGTGAGTCCAGTAAATGGACATGGAAAAGAATCAATCCTTAACTGCAATAGAATTAGCAGATGAGCGATATTCAGATTCCAGCAGATCTCAAGCCAAGTGATGGTCGTTTTGGTAGCGGGCCATCGAAGATTCGTCCAGAGGCTTTGAATAATCTCGCGACAAAATACGGGAACGTTCTTGGAACTTCACATCGCCAAAAGCCCGTTAAAAATGTCGTGAACAGAGTGCGCACAGGATTAAGCCAACTCTTTAATCTTCCAGAAGGTTATGAAGTAGTACTAGGCAACGGCGGATCGACTGCATTTTGGGATATCGCCACTTTTAATTTGATTGAAAAGAAATCACAACATCTTGTATTCGGTGAATTTTCATCTAAATTTGCCGCTGCTGCCAAAGAAGCACCTTTTCTTGACGATCCTTCAGTGATTAAGTCTGAAACGGGAACACATCCAACGGCTGTGGCCGAAGCAGGTGT
>CAYRJB010000044.1:0-8869 GCA_964424485.1 uncultured Actinomycetes bacterium | reverse complement strand
GAACCCCCGACATCCTCGGTGTAAACGAGGCGCTCTACCACTGAGCTAACCACCCATACTTACTAGCCGTGGAGGACTAGCAAGCCTGCGTACTCTACCTAAGAGTGCAGAATTTTAGAAATTTGCGCGTAAATCTTTTGAATTAGAGGGTAGCGAGCGCAGCCTTGTACTCGTCAAGATTACGTGCATCAGGTAGGCCATTGACAATCTTCCATGCAATTTCGCCAGCCTTATTGATAATGAATGTGCCACGTACAGCACAACCACGTGTCTCCTCGAAAACTCCATACTTCTTAGCGGTTTCTCCATGAGGGTAGAAATCTGAAAGGAGTGGGAACTTGTAACCCTCTTTTTCTGAGAATGCACGAAGTGACCACATGGGATCTGTAGAGATGGCGAGAAGTTGAACATTGTCGTTCTCAAACGATCCAAGATCATCACGAAGACCGCACAGTTCGCCGGTGCATACTCCAGAGAATGCGAATGGATAGAAAAGAACCACAACATTCTTCTTGCCCTTGAATGATGCGAGTGAAACTTCTTCACCATGTTGATTCTTCAATGTGAAGTCTGGTGCAATGGATCCAACATCAAGTGTCATTTCTATCTCCCTTTATTACCTATCCCTGTTTTACGAGCCACGAGTCTTGTAGCAGTCCAATCTTGTGTTGCATTGAAAGCTGTTGTTTGTGAGAGACCTGCAGGCGGGGCCGCATCTTGAATGTCACTCGCTTCGACGTGTCCCATTCTGCCGACCTTGGGAGTCATCAACCAAATTGGGCCAGTCTCAGACAAATAGGTAAGAACATCCACCAGAGCATCTGTGAGATCTCCATCATCTTCTCGCCACCAAAGAACGACTGCGTCAACGACTTCGTCGGTGTCGCTATCAATGAGGGGGCTGCCAATGTGCGATTCGATTGCGCTTCTTAATTCCTTATCACAATCATCGCTCAGGCCAACTTCGAGAACGAGATCTCCTGCCTCAAGGCCCATCTTCATGATGGCGGGGTGGCTCACGGGATAAGTCCACTGCCTACTGGTCTGTAATACAAGATGAAGGGCTCATTTTTTTGGTCATGGGGGTATTTAGGGGGAAGATACGGGCATGAGCGAAACCAATCAGACGCCAGACCATCTCCTCGGACAACTCGTAGATACCGATCCGAATGAGACCTCTGAATGGAAAGAGTCGCTACAAGCACTCATCAAGAGCGCAGGTCCAACTCGCGCTCGCTACGTCATGCTCTCTCTTATTGAAGAGGCGCGTAAGCAAAATGTAGGAATTTCATCAATCCGTTCGACACATTACATGAACACAATTCCGCCTTCAGAAGAACCTTCGTTCCCTGGTGATGAAGATATGGAACGTCGCATTCGTCGCATGGTTCGCTGGAACGCAGCCGTTATGGTGCATCGTGCTCAACGCCCTGGTGTTGGCGTAGGCGGACACATCTCAACATTCGCATCTTCAGCATCGTTGTATGAAGTTGGATATAACCACTTTTTCCGCGGCAAAAACCATCCTGGCGGCGGAGATCAGATTTATTTCCAAGGACACGCATCCCCCGGAATGTATGCCCGCGCATTTGTTGAAGGGCGCTTTACAGAAGATCAGATGGATGGATTCCGCCAAGAACTTTCCCATGATGCTGGTGGATTATCTTCTTATCCTCACCCACGTCTAATGCCTGACTTCTGGGAGTTCCCAACAGTTTCAATGGGACTTGGTCCAATCAATGCGATTTATCAGGCACGTTTTAATCGCTATCTACACAACCGTGGAATTAAAGATACTTCGCAACAACGCGTATGGGCATTCCTTGGTGATGGTGAAACTGATGAAGTTGAATCTCTCGGTGCACTGTCACTTGCTGCGCGCGAAGGATTGGATAACCTCACATTTGTTATCAACTGTAATTTGCAACGCCTCGACGGTCCTGTCCGCGGAAATGGCAAGATTATTCAAGAGCTTGAGTCCATCTTCGGTGGAGCAGGATGGAATGTCATCAAGGTTGTATGGGGTCGCGAATGGGATGAACTCTTTGCAAATGACCGTGATGGTGCACTCGTTGAATTGATGGATAAGACTCCAGATGGAGATTTCCAGACATTTAAATCCGAGTCTGGCGCATATGTTCGCGAACACTTCTTTGGTCGCGATCCACGAACTGCAAAGCTCGTTGAGAACTGGTCGGATGAAAAGATCTGGGCTCTTCGTCGCGGTGGATTGGATTACCGCAAGGTTTATGCAGCATATAAATCTGCAACCGAGCACACAGGTCGCCCAACGGTTATTCTCGCAAAAACTATTAAGGGTTGGACTCTTGGCTCATCCTTCGAAGGTCGTAACGCAACACACCAGATGAAGAAGATGACCCTTGAAGATCTCGTTGAATTCAAGAATCGTCTTCATCTTCCTATTGCTGATGAAGCAATTGATAAGTATCTACCTCCGTACTATCGCCCAGCACCAGATAGCCCTGAATACAAATATTTGATGGAACGTCGCAATGCACTTGGTGGATCAATTCCTTCGCGTCGTAAAATTTCTCGACCATTGCCACAACCTCCACTTGAAACATATGACGCAGTCATGCGCGGTTCTGGTCACCAGCAAGTAGCAACAACAATGGCATTTGTCCGTCTCTTCAAGGATCTTGCAAAGGATCCCGAGATCGGCAAGCGTTTTGTCCCCATCATTCCTGATGAGGCTCGTACATTCGGTATGGATTCATTATTTCCAACGCTCAAGATCTACTCACCTCATGGTCAGCAGTACACAGCCGTTGACCGTGAATTGATGCTCTCGTATAAAGAAGCATCTAACGGCGTTATCTTGCATGAAGGAATTAACGAGGCTGGTTCTGCAGCATCATTTACCGCAGTTGGAACGTCATACTCCACTCACGATGAGCCAATGATTCCTATTTATATCTTCTACTCAATGTTCGGTTTCCAACGCACAGGAGATGCATTCTGGGCAGCGACCGATCAGCTGGCTCGAGGCTTTGTACTGGGCGCAACTGCGGGCCGCACAACTCTCAATGGCGAAGGTCTCCAGCACGAAGATGGCCACTCCCCATTGCTGGCTTCGACAAATCCTGCGGTTGTTTCTTATGACCCGGCATTTGGTTTTGAACTCGGACATATTGTTCGTGATGGATTGCGTCGTATGTATGGGGAAAATAGTGAGAATGTTTTCTATTACCTCACTGTCTATAACGAGCCATATGTTCAACCAGCACAACCAGAGAAGCTTGATGTTGATGGACTTCTCAAAGGTATGTATCTCTATTCCCCATCCAAGGGACGTAAGAAGAAGGTACAAATCCTTGCATCAGGCGTAGCAGTCAATTGGGCGCTCGAAGCACAGAAGTTGCTCGATGAACACTGGGGTGTATCTGCTGACGTTTGGTCAGTCACATCATGGAATGAAATCCGTCGCGATGGCTTGGCAGTAGATTCACACAACTTGGTTAATCCTTCTAACAAGAAGAAGGCGTTTATTACATCCAAACTTGAAGGACATGAAGGACCAGTCGTAGCGGTCTCTGATTACATGCGTGCGGTTCAAGATCAGGTTGCGCCATGGGTTAAGAACCCCTTTATCTCTCTCGGAACTGATGGTTTCGGACTTTCAGATACCCGAGGAGCTTTGCGTAGACACTTTAAAGTTGACGCTGCCTCAATTACGATTGCGGCACTTTCGCAGCTTGCTGCAGAAGGTGAAGTCAAAGCCAAAGTGGTTCAGGAAGCAATTGATCGTTATCAAATTAACGATGTAAAGGCAGCTGATCCCGGTAACACGGAAGGTTCTGGATGATCACTCGCTTCCCGATCGTAGATGTTCAACCAAGCATCTACTTCGGTGGCGAATGGGTACCTGCAAAAGCAGTACCTAATGAATCACTTCCTGTTTACGCAACTATTTTCCGCGAAGGCCATGACACCTTCGAAGCGCATGCTCTTCTCTTTGACCCCAATGGCGTAATGGTTGAGCGCAAACCTATGCGCCAACTCTCCCCTGGTTCTGAAAGATACGAAGCATGGGTGACTCCACGCGCATATGGTCTCTGGCATTTTGCTATCGAAGCATTTGATGCAAAAGGAGTAAAGGGTCAATCAGAGAAATTCCCCATCAAAGTTGAGACCGAGCGTGCCCTTATCGGTTCTTGGTATGAATTTTTCCCACGCTCTGAAGGTGCCGTCCGCAAACCAGATGGAACTCTTGTATCAGGCAATTTCAAAACAGCAATCGCATCTCTCAAGCGGGTTGCCGATATGGGTTTTGACATTCTCTATATACCGCCGATTCATCCCATCGGAGTTCAATTTCGAAAAGGTAAAAACAACTCCACCACCGCGCTACCTGGTGATGTTGGTGTTCCCTGGGGCATCGGCGCTAAAGAAGGTGGGCATGATGCAATCCACCCTGATTTGGGTTCGCTTAAAGATTTCCACGATTTTCTTGCAGCTGCAAAGAAACTTGGCATTGAAGTTGCCCTCGATCTTGCACTTCAATGTAGCCCTGATCATCCCTGGGTGAAGACACATGAAGAGTTTTTCACAAAGCGAGCTGATGGAACGATTGCCTATGCCGAGAATCCTCCCAAGAAATATCAAGATATTTACCCAATTAATTTTGATAATGATTACCCAGGACTCTTTGCAGAAGTCCATCGCATTGTTAAATATTGGATTTCTCAAGGCATCAAGGCATTCCGCGTAGACAATCCTCATACAAAACCTGTTCACTTCTGGCAAGAGCTCATTGCTGCAGTTAATTCCGAATTCCCAGATGTAATCTTCTTGGCTGAAGCATTTACTAAGCCAAATATGATGCATGCGCTCGGCAAAGCGGGCTTTCAACAGTCATACACCTACTTCACTTGGCGTGTAAGCAAGCATGAATTGATTGAATATGGCCACGAAGTAGCAAAATCTACTGCGGATTTCTTCCGCCCTAATTTCTGGGTGAATACTCCCGATATTTTGCCGTTCCATCTTCAAAGCGGAAACCCTGCTGTATTCGCTCTCCGCGCGGTGCTTGCATCCACCATGACTCCATCGTGGGGAATGTATGCAGGTTATGAACTATATGAACACGTTCCACTTGCGGAAGGCAAAGAAGAGTACAGAGACTCCGAAAAGTATGAGATTCGAATTCGTGATTATGAAAAAGCTCGCAAAAATGGAATGACTCTCGAGCCATTTATCGCCCAGCTCAACAAGATACGAAAAGAGAACATAGCGCTCCAAAGATTACGAAATTTGGAGTTCCATCACACCAATAACGATGCAGTCATCGCATATTCCAAACGCGAAGGAAACAATCTCATCCTGGTTGTGGTCAATCTCGATCCCGTCCACACACAAGAGGCAACAGTGTCGTGGAATACCGAACTGCTTGGAATAGATGGCTCTTTTGAGGTTGTAGACCTCCTGGATCAAAGCGACTATTCCTGGCATCCACATACTTATGTACGCTTGAACCCTGCACGTCCAGAAGGCAAGGTCGCTCACATAGTTCGTGTGAAAATCTAAGCCTCAGCTTGAAAATACGGGAGCAACGATGAAGATTTTCGGCAAACGACACAGTGAAGGCGATGTCGATCGCTCAGCTGGACACGCCTCATTTCTTAATCCGAACTCCACTCTCGGAGAGATGGATCTTCATCTTATTGGCGAAGGGCGCCATGAGAGATTGTGGAATGCGCTAGGTGCACATGTTTTACGAGATAACGATGGGAATCTCCGCGGCACTGCATTCTCTGTATGGGCTCCGAATGCACAAGCGGTTTCTGTAATTGGCGATATGAATTATTGGGACAAGTTCACTCACCCAATGACCAAGATCGGATCCTCTGGAATTTGGGAAGTATTCATACCTGATGTTGGATCCGGCACAAAATATAAGTATGCAATTCAAACGATCGATTGGCGATGGGTTGATCATGCTGATCCGATGGCGCAGGCAACAGAAGTGCCCCCTCATACTGCGTCAATTGTTCATGAATCTACATACGAATGGAAAGATAAGAAGTGGATGGAGGCTCGAAAGAATTTCCAAGCCTTTAAATCTCCCATCTCTGTCTATGAAGTTCATTTAGGCTCATGGCGACCTGGACTGAATTATCGCGAACTTGCTCACCAACTTGCTGAATATGTGAAGTGGATTGGTTTTACTCACGTCGAATTTCTTCCAGTGATGGAACATCCCTTTGGAGGTTCATGGGGTTACCAAGTCACATCGCTCTTTGCTCCAACTTCACGCTTTGGCTCACCTGATGATTTTAAATATCTCGTCGACCACCTCCATCAGAATGGAATCGGAGTCATTCTTGATTGGGTGCCTGCCCACTTTCCGAAAGATGAATGGGCGCTAGCAAAATTTGATGGCACGGCGCTGTATGAACATGAAGATCCCCGTCTTGGTGAACATCCAGATTGGGGTACGTTGATTTTTAACTTCGGGCGCAACGAAGTGAGGAATTTCCTAGTTGCATCCGCGCTCTATTGGTTGCTCGAGTACAACATCGATGGGCTACGCGTTGACGCTGTCGCTTCAATGCTCTACTTGGATTATTCGCGCAAGGAAGGACAATGGATTCCCAATAAATTTGGGGGCCGCGAAAATTTAGAGGCGGTGCAATTCCTTCAAGAAGCTAGCGCAACCGCCTACCGAGAAGCGCCAGGAATCATGATGATTGCCGAAGAATCAACAGCCTGGGGCGGTGTAACCAGACCAACAAGTGATAATGGTCTTGGTTTTGGTTTCAAATGGAATATGGGTTGGATGCACGACACCTTGGAATACATCAAGCACGAACCAATTCATCGCATGTATCACCACAATCAAATTACATTCTCAATTCTTTATGCTTGGTCTGAAAATTTCATGCTCCCCCTCTCCCACGATGAAGTGGTGCACGGTAAGGGATCCCTTCTCGACAAGATTCCGGGTGATCGTTGGCAAAAACTAGCGACATTACGCGCGCTGTATGGCTTTATGTGGGCCCACCCTGGCAAACAACTTCTCTTTATGGGGTGTGAATTTGCTCAGAATGACGAATGGTCAGAATCTCGTTCACTTGATTGGCATCTCAATGATTATGACGAGCACCGCGGTGTTCAACATACAATCAAAAATTTAAATGCTATCTACCGCGCAACTCCAGCGCTCTTTGATCAAGACTGTACTCCAGATGGTTTTCAATGGCTCGTTGGCAATGATGGTGCTGGGAATACTTTAGCTTTCGCGCGTTACGCCTCAAACGGAGAAGTGCTCATTTCTATCTCTAACTTTTCACCTGTTCCGCATGAAAACTATCGTCTCTATCTACCAGGTACAGGTGGAGATGCATGGAAAGAAGTTCTTAACACTGATGACCTTGCATATGGCGGAAGTGGAGTTGTAAATATCGGAGAAATTAAAACCGATAGCGAATCACACGCAACTCTTAGAGTTGGACCACTTTCAACTATTTGGCTGAAGCGAGCTTAGGACTAGCTATATAGTTCAAGAAAGTTACCCCGAAGAGCATTAATGCGGGAATAGTAAATGCAGCAAGAATTGAGAAGCTCTGAGCTACCCAGGCAAAGAGCAACTTTGCAACAAATGCCAAAATAACATTCGAAAAATTCATTCGAGCCATGATGGTGCTAGCCGCAAGATGGTTTCGGCGAATACCCGCGTTCATCATGATGGCAGCCATAAATGATGTGCCAAATCCAGCGCAGGCAAAGGAGAGGCAGAAGAGTGCTAAAAGCACATTTTGGCTGACTTTTCCTTGAAGGAGGAATGTGAGGTGGAGCAGGACCATGAATCCAATTGATCCCACCTGTGATGCAAGTATTAACCAGAAGCGTTCCGGGCGAATACGCACTAACTTATTAAGAAATACTCGACCAACAATCATCATAATAATGAATACCAAGTAGGGAATAACGCTATGAGCCTTGCTAAAACCCAATTCCTGGTGGGCTAGCAATGTCACCCAATCATTAGAGGTGTACTCCATAATCGTTCCCAAAATAAAAGCTAAATTGAGAGTCTTATCAAATGTCATGTTTGTGAAGACTGTTTTGAGATTAATTTTAATCTCTGGAACTTGTTCATCTTCGTGTGCAGAAAAAGTATCTTTGAGCGAATAGATAAGAATTTGAGAGGCAATCAAAACTAGGGACATAACCAAATCAATATGTACTGCAAATGATAATTTTGAAGTAGCCCAGAGCGCGAAAAGAGTTGTAATGAGAACTCCAATACTCCAGCCACCGTGGATGAGGCCTAGGAGTGATTGACCAGTTTGCTTCTGCCTAGCCAAGCCGTGGGTCAATATAGAAATGTTGTAACCAGACCAACTAAATGCCATAGTCATATTTGCCACAAAGAATATTACGGGGTTATGGATATGTGGCCATGACAACATCAAACCGTAAGTAAGCAATGCAAAGAGGTGAAGTGATTTGCGAACTGTGAGTTTGTGTACGAGGGTGCCTATAACAAACAGTGAAATTAGCGATCCCACTGCTCCAAAACTAAGTACTGTTCCAAAAGCTCCATTCGCCAAACCTAGATTCTCTTTCAAATCTGCCGTCCGTGGAACTGTAGACATGACTCCCAGTCCGAAGAGAATAGGTAGCGCTTGTAGACGAACTCGCTCTGAAGTGGAAAATTTCTGAAGGTTCATATTTAAAAAAGCGCGCTCGCAAGGTCTCGTCTGGCTTGGATTAATACTGGGTCATTTGGGTCGACCAATTTAAACAGTTCTAAGAGATGCGCGCGAGCACCTGTCTTGATATCTGCATCACCACTTCGAATGAGAGAAATCATGCGATTGAATGCGTCTTGGTATTGCCCCAT
>CAYRJB010000043.1:2220-9399 GCA_964424485.1 uncultured Actinomycetes bacterium | reverse complement strand
GGAATGAAGTGAAGCGCAGATTGTGGAACTCCGCCTTCCCACAATTGTTGAGCAAGCAACCATGCAGTCGCGACTGTTTCAGGGGCGGGTTTGAGAACCACTGTGTTGCCCGCAGCAAGCGCAGCCAGAACACCACCCGCAGGAATGGCATAGGGGAAATTCCATGGTGGAACAACTAGCACGACACCAACCGGAGTTGAATCCGTATTTTCCACTCCGTGGGAAGCGTAATAACGGGCAAAATCAATAGCTTCGGAGACTTCTGGATCTGCTTCTGCAACTGTTTTTCCAGCATCCCGTGCCATCACTGCGATAGCAATAGCTCGTTGTTTTTGCATAACTTCTGCAGCTTTAAAAAGTATTGACTTACGTTCTGCAACGCTTTTTGCTGACCACTCAGCGACGCCTGCGCGAGCTGCTTTCATCACTTTGTCAACGTGAGACTTATTAGCAACAGAGTATGTGTACCACTGCTTTGCGTTGTCGCCTGGATCGGTACCCACCTCAGTTTCGGGGGTCATAATCTCTTCACCATTGATGACAAGGGGAATCACCTCAGAGTGTTTCTTAATATTTTTAATAGCAGTATTGACTGCCTTTATATAGCCAGGCTCAGTTGGATCACCATTTGCTTGAGTATGGAACGTTGAATAATCAATAGGGTCTGGCTGATGGCGCCTTGATGCAGTAGAAATAGTATGCCGCTCAGAAACTGACTTGAGAAAACGAGCCTGTTGTTCTGCAAACTTTTTCTCATTCTTACCAATATCAAACGCTGCCTTTAAATAGTTCTCATCCGATGTGTTCTCATCAAGTCTGCGGACAAGGTATGCAACAGCAGAAGCAAAGTCATCTCGTTTTGTGACTGGCGTGTAGAAGAGAACATGATGTCCGCTTGCGACAACTGCCAACGCCTCGGCATTCGCCATACCTTCCAACATCTCAATATCAAGTTGTTGTAAGACGCCGCGTGCGCTTGCTACTTCTAAGGCCCATGTCAGGTGGAAAAGATTGTGTGATGCGATACCAATACGTACCGCCTTCGCATTTTCAGGGCGTAGGGCCACATCGACAAGACGTGCATAGGATGCATCGACATCTGATTTGGAGCCGTACGGTGCTGGGATATATCCGTGAAGCTCGCCCTCGGCCTTTTCCATAGCCAAATTCGCACCTTTGACGAGGCGAATCTTGATCTGCCCGCCTTTGATTTGATTGCGTTCTTTCGCCCACTCAACGAGTTCTGCAAAAGCTGCATGTGATTCAGGTAGATATGCCTGCAGAACGATTCCAGCATTAATATCGAGAAATTCGGACTCAGATAGCACAGCTTT
The DNA here is from genome assembly GCA_964424485.1 of uncultured Actinomycetes bacterium. Classification (GTDB taxonomy): domain Bacteria; phylum Actinomycetota; class Actinomycetes; order Nanopelagicales; family Nanopelagicaceae; genus PALSA-747. The sequence continues at coordinate 8,065 of CAYRJB010000043.1, read as the reverse complement.
AAATGCGGCAACTGTCATATCGAGGTCGCGATATTCCTCCATATCCAAGTTGATGAAGGTTTTGTGTTCGCGAGCTTCTTTATAGATGACGCGCAACTTCTCTGAAACTTTAGAGAGATTGCCTTCATGATCGATAGTAATCATCTGAGCAACAACAGCTGAGAGCTTCACAGAAATGTAATCGACTTCAGGTCGGTGAATCATTTCAATGATGCGACCAAAACGTTCATCTGCCTCGTGCTGTCCAAGGACAGCTTCACCGAGAACATTGATGTTGAGGCGAATTCCTTCTTCTTTACGAAGCGCGAGATGTTTCTTCAACTTCTCCGGTTCTGCAGCGAGGATTAAATCCTTTGATAGCGCACGAACGCGTTGGTGGATAAGTTTGACAACAACTGTTGGGAATCCAATTGCAACGATACGAATAAATTTAAGTCCGAGACCATTGAAGAGTCCAAAGCCCTTTATGGAAGCTTTTTTGGCTGCATGATTGAAAATTGTTATTGCTTCACGCATTGAGTGAATACGCATTACCTCATCAGTGAGCGTGATGGTGACTTCAATAGCCTTTGGATCTTTGAAGAGTCTGGCAAAGCGTTTGCGGTTTGCCTTCTCGCGGCGAGTACGAAGCTTTTCCGAGTTCGCAATCAAGTCTGCAGCTTTGGCAGCCGAAACCTGCGCGGTGGAATCAATTGAATGATCTGTCGGGATGATGCTCAACGTCTCTCCTAGGTTCGCATTTGGGCTCGCGTATTACTAGCGCTCACTAGGTTAGCGTGATAAGACTTACCCATGAAACCTGCCCAGCACTTCGATGTTGTGATTGTTGGCTCAGGCTTTGGGGGCTCGGTGGCAGCCCTCCGTTTGTCAGAAAAAGGCTACAAGGTCTGCGTTATCGAGGCGGGCAGTCGTTTTGCTGACAACCAGTTTCCCAAGACCTCTTGGCGTCTTCGTAAGTTTCTCTTCGCACCTAAATTAGGACTCAAAGGGATTCAACGGATTCATGCGCTTCCTGACGTCATGATTTTAGCTGGGGCAGGTGTGGGCGGAGGTTCACTCGTCTACGCAAATACTCTTTACACGCCGGGGGATTCTTACTTTAACGATCTGCAATGGAAACATATTACGGATTGGAAGAGTGAACTGCTCCCTTGGTATGACCAAGCGCATCGAATGTTAGGTGTTACAGATAATCCATATTTCTCTCCTTCTGATCAAGCGATGAAAGAGGTTGCAGAAGAAATGGGGGTCGGCGAGACTTTTCGTCTGGCTCCACTAGGTATTTATTTCGGCGAATCTAAAGTCAAATCACCTGATCCTTTTTTTGGTGGTGTAGGTCCAGCCCGAGAAGGTTGCCATCAATGCGGTGCTTGCATGACGGGATGTAGATTCAACGCAAAAAATACATTAGTTAAGAACTATCTTTATCTTGCAGAAAAGTTGGGTGCGGTTGTTATTCCGGATACCACCGTGCGTTCCGTCGAGAATATCGATGGGCGATGGCAGATCACTACACAAAAGAGTTCTGCATGGTTTGGCGGATATCGAACATTTACCGCTGAAGATGTCGTGATTGCAGCTGGCACTTACAATTCGCAGAAACTTCTACATCGTATGAAGGATTTAGGAAAGCTGCCTTATCTTTCGAATACGCTCGGGAAATTGTCGCGAACTAATAGCGAGGCACTTACTGGTGCCCTAATGCCTGACACCTCTATTGATTATTCACAAGGATCTGCAATTACATCCTCTTTCTATCCAGATCCACACACCCATGTTGAGCCAGTTCGATATGGAAAGGGTTCTAATTTCATGGGACTGCTTCAAACAGTCATGACAGATGGAAATTCCCTTCTTGGTCGTCATAAACAGTGGTGGGCAACTGTGCTTAAGAGTCCAACAATCCTGCTCAAGATAATGAATGTACGTAAATGGAGCGAGCGCACAGTCATCGCTCTGGTCATGCAGAACGTTGATACCTCCATTCATGTGCGGGGTAAACGCCGGATTCTTGGATGGCACCTGACCTCTAAGAATGATTCAGATAAGCCGAACGCGACCTACATTCCAGCGGCAAATGAAGTAGTCCGTCGCATTGCATCTAAACGTGGCGGAATCCCTGGTGGAAATCTCGGCGAACTTTTTAATGCACCTTTCACCGCCCACTTTGTTGGCGGATGCGTTATTGGAGATTCGGATGCGACAGGAGTAATTGATCCCTATCATCGAGTCTGGAATTACCCCACCTTGCACATCGTTGATGGTTCGGCAGTGACTGCAAATCTCGGCGTTAACCCATCTCTTACTATTACGGCGCAAGCAGAGCGTGCTTTCTCGTTCTGGCCTAATCGCGGGGAGAAAGATCCCCGCCCTGATCAGAGCTCTCCGTATCGGTCATTGATGGCCATATCTCCGCATAATCCGGCCGTACCCAGTGTTGCACCGGCCGCTTTATGGGTGAGGGGTGAAAAATAGGGTCATAGAAATCACCCCACCCCTTGCCCCATGATTCAGGGGTGAGAGAGATGGGGAAATCCCGTGATTGAAGAAGCCGCTTCACTCGGCGGCGTGAAGTTCGCACAATTCATCCTAGACGCACCACAGGGAGACGTTGATCTACTCACCCATCTCTCTTTAACAACATCATTCACTGCCGAACAGGCAGAGAAGATTTCTGGACATCCTGATGCAGAAAAGCGCCTCAGAATTCTCACTGAAAAAGGAATAGTTTCTCAAGTATCTGAATCGCCATCTATCTATCAAATCAATGGAATGGTTTCAGATGATTTTCGTGCGCTTCTTGCTGAAAATCAGGATCATTTCAAGAAAACTGCAAAAGAGACAGCAAGACTTTTAGAGAATTCAAATCCGATTAAGGCTTTAGAACTTTTTGGTTTAAGCGGTGATTCCGAATCTGCCCAAACTCTTGCTGTTAAAAATCTTCAACATATGATTTATCAGGCAGATATGGAAACAATTCTTAAGTGGGCACCTGTTATTAGCAAGGCTCTAGGTGGTGGAAGCCGCGGCGAAAAATTAATTAAGGCATATGGCTTATATGCGAATGGAAAGTATGATCTTTTAAAAGCGACACTTCGCGAGATAGAAACGGGCCTTCCAGAAGGTCAAGTCGGGGAAGTAATTAAATTCGAATCTAACCTTCTTCGTATTCGATTAGATTTTACATTTGGGCATTTTGAAAAAGTCTATTTGAATACGAAATCAATGCCTCAACAAGCAGATATAGGCCTTGCGCGTAGCCATGACTCACATTATTCGCTTCATCGCAACGCTCTTGCGGCTGCTTTCTATATGCATGATGACGAGACATTCGATGAGTTCTATCGAATTGTTCTCCCGTCTTTTGCTCACGCCTCGAGCGGCGTAGAAGTTATGAATGTAAACGCTTTTAAATCAATGCACGCCTTTCTCCAAGGTCAATACCTCGATGCAAACGAATATGCTCTCGCAGCCTTGCATTTGGCCAATGAATTAAGCGTCGAGGGTACTTATTTTCCTTACGAGGCTGCCTATGTGTTGATGGATACCTATCTTGAGTTTGGTGAGGATGAGAAATCTCAAGATCTTGTTGATAGATACCTTCCCTATGCCATCAAGTGTCATCAATATCCCTGGATAGCTGCCTTTTACGCAAAAGCATCACTTATCAAATTGCAGGCTGGAAATTTTAGTTCTGCGCTCGCTCTGATACGCAAAGGGCGTGAAGCTATTGAAGGCCCACTCTTTGGTTTATCGCTTGCATTTATTCTCGATGGAATCGAATTACTTGTTCGTTGGCCAATGGGGGATATGGAACGTATCTCAGAATTAATCTATCGTCTTCCTCAAGAGAATAAGTCTGTCAAAGCTTTCACGCTTGGGCTTGAAATGATGCGAAATCCTTCGGAGGCGGCTCGAATTGTCGCTCAATTCGCCGAAACGACCCCTCAAGAGAAATTCCGTAAAGAAATAATGATGGCTAATGCGACAGTGAATAATCGACCTATTGCAATCAAGCATCTGGAATCAGCTGTAGATATTGCGATACCGAACGGATATTTCCGAGCTTTTCTCAATATGTCTCTTGAATTAAAAAATCTTCTTCTCGACATTGCTGCTGCAAAGCCCACTATCTATATGGAGAACTTGGCTCGTGCGATCAGAGCGCAGTTGAGCGCGGCGTCGATGAATCCATCAGATATTGATACCCCGCTGACAAAACGTGAATTGGATATTTTGCGCCGCCTCGCAACCGGTATTCCTATCTCAAAAATTGCAGCATCACTTCACATATCGAATAACACAATTAAGACTCATCTGAAGAATGTCTATCGCAAACTTAGTGTCGAATCGCGCGAAGAAGCTGTGTCAAGAGGAAAAGAACTTTCGCTCTTATAATTTTTATAAGGAATCCATGATGTGGCGATTGCCGCGATCAAAGGTGAAGTAATTCCAAGCCCAATCGGCAATAGTTCCAATTCGATTGCGCCCACCAAGCAAATACATGACGTGGAGAAAGAGCCAGGCAAACCAAGCTATTGGGCCGCGTAACTTAATTCCTTTGGCTTGCACGATTGCTTTATGTCTACCGATTGTGGCCATAGAACCCTTGTCACGATATTTAAACTCCTGCAGTTCTTCACCCTTTATTAATCGCTTAATTTGAGCGGCAACAAAACGTCCTTGCTGCATCGCAACCGGAGCGACCATGGGGAGTGGTCTTCCATTCTCACCTATGACACCTGCGCAATCTCCGATGGCCCAGATGTGGGGGTAATTTGAAATCTGAAGCGTTGTCTCGGTCTTCAAGCGATTACCTACAACAGGGAGGTTGAGATTATTAATCTCTTCAACACCTTTGACTCCCGCAGCCCACACGATAATTTCGGCCGGAAGTTGAGTCCCATCTTTCAACAATAGCTTTCTTGATTTCACTTCTTTGACCTGAGCATTTAATAGGACTTTGACTCCTAAACCTTCCAAATCTTTCTTGGTTCGCTCGGACAGGTCCTCTGAAAACATCGGCAAAAGTCGAGGCCCGGCTTCAACAAGATATATATCAATGTGATTTGCAGCGTGCGCATTATCTGAATGCAACGGTCCTCGGACCAATTCAGCAAGGGCACCTGACATTTCAACTCCGGTTGGACCTCCACCGACCATAACAAGCGAAAGTCTGGTTGAATCTTGAAAGCGACAAAGATCTTCAAAGCGGCGCATGAGTTCGGATCGAATGAGTAAGGCTTCGTGAATATTTTTCATTCCGAGCGCATGCTCGGAAACTCCTGGAATACCAAAGTCATTGGTTGCAGAACCCATCGCCACAATTAAATGATCGAAGGGGAGAACTTCAGATGAATCTAGTTTGACCGTTTTGTTTTTATGATCGATTGAGATAGGTGAACCCATTCGAAACTGAGTTCCAAATTTTCTAAGCGCCCCTCTGATGGGATAGGCAACGTGGTCTGCTGCAAGGGAGGCAGTGGCTACTTGATAGAGCAGTGGAAGGAAGGTCTGGTAGTTGTGTCGGTCAACGATTGTTACGTCGGCATCGTCACCAAAGGCGCGGGCGGCAGATAGGCCAGCAAAGCCTCCGCCAAGAATCACTACACGCTGTTTGAGCATTCGCGCAGTCTAATTGCCTTTGATTGCTGCTCTGTTTGTCTGGTGTTACAAATGGATGAATAATTCCTCCCGTGCATGAGTTCACCCCAGATGTCGACAAACTTGCTCGCGAGATTTTGACCTACTCGCTCGAGCGGCTTCGCGATAATCCACCCATTGATCATCCAAAAACTCCAGAAGAACTCTTTGCTTTAGCTGGTAACACAATTACAAATGATGG
>CAYRJB010000043.1:0-2120 GCA_964424485.1 uncultured Actinomycetes bacterium | reverse complement strand
GGTGGAGTTTTTGTTCAAGGTGGAACTTTAGGAAATCTCTCTGCGCTCGTCGCTGCTCGTAACCATGCCCGCGCAAAGGCAAGACTTTCACGAAAGAAAGTCGATCGTTGGGTAATCGTTGCATCGAGCGAATCTCATTCCTCAATTAAATCTGCTGCTGATGTCATGGATGTTGAAATAGTTTTGGCAGAGCCTGGCGAAGATCTCGTGCTTCGCCAAGGAGATGTTGAACGAGCCATTAATGAATATATTCAAGCTCACCCGTCACATGAAGTTTTCGCACTTGTTGCAACTGCAGGCTCTACAAATCTAGGGATTATTGATGATTTAAATTCTCTTGGCGAGTTCGCCAATCGCAACAACATCTGGTTCCATGTTGATGGTGCTTATGGCTTAGCCGGACTTTGCGCTCCATCGCTTCGGCCTTTATTTAACGGGATCGAGAAGTGCGATTCATTTATCGTTGATCCCCATAAGTGGCTCTTTGCACCATTTGATGCATGTGCGCTCGTCTATCGCAATCCAGAAATCGCTAAGAAAGCACATACGCAAAAAGCTTCGTACTTAGAGACACTTGAAGATGAACATGAATGGAATCCATCAGACTACGCAATCCATTTGACTCGTCGTCCTCGAGGACTCCCTTTTTGGTATTCGCTTGCAGCAAATGGAACGAAGGCATATGCAGATGCAGTCGAAGATACGATGGATACAACGCGCATCGCAGTGCGCCTCATCAAGGAGCATCCAAATTTAGATCTCTTGATGGAACCAACTCTTTCCATCGTTGCATTCACTCGCAAGGGTTGGAATGCCGAGGATTATCAAGAATGGTCCGATGATTTGCTTGCAGATCAAATTGGATTTGTCACACCATCAGCCCACAAAGGAAAACCAATACTTCGCTTTGCAATTGTGAATCCATGGACCTTTGAAAAGGATCTTCAAGCGATTCTCGCCACGTTATAAGTCACAACTCCCAAATCCGACATTTCAGGCAGATCTCTGCTTAATATCCTCGTATGGAAAATCTCGCTATAACGATTACGCCCGAGAGCTTGTCGGATCTTGAAATCCGCATGCTCGATTTCGAGCGTTCGTGGTGGCGTCATGCAGGGGTAAAAGAGAGCGCTATTAAAGAGCTCTTCAACCTCACCCCTCCTGCTTATTATCAAGCGCTCAATAATTTGATTGACCGCGACGATGCTTTGGCTGCACAGCCCATGCTCGTGAAACGCCTCCGTCGCCTTCGCGACGCACGCGTTCAAGCCCGCTAAATCTCGTTTAGTTTCGGGCAATCCGTCTCCATGAGGAGATGTTGAAGAAAACACGCGAAAACGCTGTTCTATGGTGACACCGCTCGAGCGCGAGGCCGCCCTTTGGCCGCGGCCCGAGCGCTGGTGGCACCCAATCTGACAGGCGCGTGGTTTCTTCACGTCGACGGTGGAGGTGGGTTAGCCGAACTACCGATTTTGCGGGTTGGAAATAAGTCGCGTAAATTTCGCGTTAGCACTCGCAGGCTCAGAGTGATAAAAAGGAGTTTCCAGCCATGGCAAAGATGATTGCCTTTAATGAAGAAGCACGTCGCGGTCTCGAGCGTGGAATGAATGCGCTCGCTGATGCGGTCAAAGTGACCCTCGGACCTCGCGGACGTAACGTTGTTTTGGAGAAGAAGTGGGGAGCACCAACCATCACTAACGATGGTGTCTCCATCGCTAAGGAGATAGAACTCGATGATCCTTGGGAGAAAATTGGTGCCGAACTTGTTAAAGAAGTAGCAAAGAAGACTGACGATGTAGCTGGTGACGGCACAACTACCGCAACAGTTCTTGCGCAAGCTCTTGTACGCGAAGGGCTACGTAACGTTGCTGCTGGTTCAAATCCAATGGTTCTCAAGAAGGGTATTGAGAAGGCTGTTGAAGCAATCTCTGCCGAACTCCTCAAGATGGCAAAGCCAGTTGAGACCAAGGAGCAGATTTCAGCAACCGCATCTATCTCTGCTGCAGACACCACAATCGGCGAAATGATTGCTGAAGCAATGGATAAGGTCGGCAAAGAAGGCGTGATCACAGTTGAAGAGTCAAATACTTTTGGTCTTGAACTCGAACTAACTGAAGGTA